>JAFAYN010000569.1 GCA_019240375.1 Gemmatimonadota bacterium | reverse complement strand
CTCCACCATCACCCCCTTGGGGCGGCCGGTGGAGCCGGAGGTGTAGATCACGTATGCCAGCCCCTCCGGGCGGACGGCCATCGCGGGCGGCCCGGCCGGCGCGTCTTCCTCACGGTCCAGCGACACCACCTCCACCCCGGCGGCGGGGAGGCGGTCGCGGGTCCGCTCCTGCGCCAGCGCCACCCCGATCCCCGCGTCCTCCAGCACGTACGCCAGGCGCTCCGCCGGGTACGCCGGGTCGAGCGGGACGTAGGCGGCGCCCGCCTTCAGGACGCCCAGCAGCGCCACCACCAGCTCCGCGCTCCGCTCCGCGCACACCCCCACCCGCGCCTCGGAGCCCACGCCCCGGGCGCGCAGCACCCGCGCGAGCCGGTCCGAGCGGCGGTCCAGCTCCGCGTAGGTGAGCGATTCCCCCTCGTACGTCACCGCCACCGTGTCCGGTGCGCGCGCCGCCCGCGCGGCGAAGCGCTCGTGGATGCACCCGTCGGCCGGGTACTCGCGCTCGGCGCGCCCGGCGGCCAGCACCCGCGCCCGCTCGGCGACGGAGAGCGGGGACAGCTCGCCGACGGGGCGCGCGGGGTCGGCCGCCATCGCCTCCAGCAGCGTCCGCAGGTGCTCCAGCACCCGCCCGGCCGCGCCGGCGTCGACCCGGTCCAGGTCGCGGGTCAGGTTGAGGACCAGCCCGTCGCGCCGCGGGACCACCTCCAGCAGCAGGGCGTGCCCCAGCCCGCCGCCGGTGGGGACCCGGCGGAAGTCGGCGACCTCCTGTCCCGCCACCTCGGCCGCGCCGAGCTGCGCGTCGGGGAGGTTCTGGAAGACCAGGAGCGTGTCGAAGAGCCGCCCTCCGGGGGCGGCCCCGCTCCACTCCTGGATCTCCGCCAGCGAGCAGTACTCGTGAGCGCGCGCCTCCGCCTGCGCCGCCTGGAGCCCGGCCAGCCATTCGCCGAGCGGCGCGTCCGGGTCGATCCGCACCCGCACCGGGACCTCCGCCACGCACACCCCCAGGATCGACTCCGCCCCGGGAAGCTCCACCGGCCGTCCCGAGGTGATCCCGCCGAACACCACGTCGCGCGCCCCGCCGTAGTGGCCGAGCAGGAGGGCCCATGCGCCCTGGAGCAGGGTGTTCAGCGTGAGCTGGCCGCGGCGCCCCGCGCCGCGGAGCCGCTCCACCAGCTCGGCGGGGAAGACCGTCGTGTGCACCGCGTAGCGCTCCCCCCCGCGCGCGCCGCCCGCCGCCCGCGCGATCCCCAGTGGTGCCGGGTCGTCCAGCTCCGCCAGGGCGCCGTGCCAGAAGCGCTCGTCCCCGGCCGAATCCCGCCCCTCCAGCCAGGCCAGGTAGGCGGCGTAGGGGCGCACCGGTCCCGGGCGCGGCGCCTCGTCGCGGCACAGCGCCTCGTAGGTGCCGAACACCTCGCGGATGCACACCGTGGCCGACCACCCGTCCAGCAGGAGGTGGTGGTGGCTCCACACGAAGCGGAACTCGTCGTCGGCCACCCGCACCTCCGTCAGCCGCATCAGCGGCGCGGCGTCGATCCGGAAGCCGAGCCGCCGGTCCGCGGCGAGCAGCGCCTCCATCCGCCCGTCCAGCTCCTCCCGGGGCACGCCGCGCCAGTCCAGCCGCTCCGTCGGCAGCTCCGCCTGGCCGTGCACCACCTGGAGCGGCCGGTCCAGCCCCTCCCAGAAGAACGCCGTGCGCAGCGTCGGGTGCCGCGCCACGGTCTGCTCCCACGCGCGCGCGAACACCCCGGGCCGGTAGGCGCCCCGGATCGTCCAGCACACCTGCTCGGTGTACTCCTCCAGGCCCGGCGCGCCGAGGTGACGCAGCAGGATGTCGCGCTGCATCGGCGAGAGCGGGAGGATGTTCTCTATGTTCTCCATGTCCCTGTCCTGATCGTTTCGGGCGAAGGCGCCGTCGCTCTGTCCCGGTCAGGTCGGCCCGCGAGACACCCGTGCCGTGGAGGGTGGAGTAGGGCGGAGATGGGGAAGTGCCGGAGGATGACGCAGCCGCAGACTAGCATATATAGCGTCACGATTTAGACAGTGTCAAGCATTGGTCAGGACCGGGAACGGAATGGCGCCGGGGTGTACCAGGAACCCGGCGTACGCGTCGCTCCCGGAGGCCCCCGGGCCGTCCGGGAAACACCGTTGCCGAGTAACTGACCGGTGGGTTAGATTATGGACTTCCCCAACGCACCGGGGCCCTCGCCGGTATGGAACGCCGAAGCCCGTTTCGGCCGCCGCAGCCCCGCTGACCGAGTGTCTGCCTTGTCAGGTCTTTCCCCGTTCGTTCCCCGCGCCGCCCTCCTGGCGGCGCTCGTCGCTGGCGCCTGGGCCGCTCCGCTGGCCGCGCAGGACGCGGATACGCTCCAGCTCTCCCTCCCCGCCGCCGTGAGCATGGCGCAGGCGGGCGAGGAGGTGACGCTGGCCGAGAGCCGCGTCGACCTGGCCTCCGCCCAGCTCGGCCAGGCCCGTGCCGCCGGCCTCCCGCAGCTCCGCCTCAACGGCGGGTACACGCACGTGTACGAGAACGCGCGGGCACAGGCCGTGGGCTCCATCTTCAACCAGCCCAACACCTACACCGCCAACCTCAACCTCGCGGTCCCGCTCTTCCAGGGCGGTCGCGTGGTGCAGGGGCTCCGCGCCGCCAGCCGGCTGCGGGGCGCGGCCGAGGCCGACCTGGCGAACACGCGCACCGACGTCTCGCTGCAGACGCTGCAGGCGTACCTCTCCGCCCTCCTCGCCGACCAGCTCGTCGCCATCCAGGAGAACAACCTGACGCTGGCCGAAGAGCGGCTGCGGCAGGTGGAGCAGTTCGAGCGCGCCGGACGCGCCTCCCGGTACGACGTGCTCCGCGCCCGCGTGGAGCGCACCAACCTGGAGCCGCTGGTGATCCAGGCCCGCGCCGACCGCGACCTCGCGCTCCTGGAATTGCGCCGCCTGACCAACGTCCCGGAGGGGCGCCCGATCCGCCTGGTCACCCGGGTGGACGCCGCCACCGTCCGCACCCTGGTGGACCGCTTCGGGGCGCGGGCCGCGGGGTCCGACTCGGTGGTGCTGGACTCGCTCCCGGCGGTGCGCGCCGCGCGCCTCCGCGTCGAGGCGCAGCGCGCCGCCACCCGGGTGGCGCGCGCCGGCTACCTCCCCAGCCTGTCGCTCTCGGTGGGCTCCGGCTACCAGGCGTTCCCCTCCAGCGCCGCCCCCCCGATCTCGCTGGGGCGGCTGGACCGGGTGAGCTGCCCCGCCGGCTCCGCGGCCGACAGGATCTGTACCCAGCAGAACGGCGGGTGGTTCTCCGACCGCTCGCTGGGGCTCACCGTGAGCTGGCCCCTGTTCGACGGGCTCCGCACCCGCTCCGACGTCCAACTCGCCACCGCGCAGGCGCGCATCGCCTCCGACGTGGCCGAGCAGACGCTGGAGCAGGCCCGCGTCGAGGCCGCCCGCGCCCGCGCCGAGCTGCGGCGCACGCAGGCGCTGTTCGACGCCAGCCGCCAGAACGTGGCGGAGGCCGAAGAGGCGTTCCGCATCGCCACCGTCCGCTTCTCCCGCGGGCTGGGGACGCAGCTCGACGTGTCCGACGCGCAGGTCGCCCTGCTCACCGCGCGCACCAACGAGGCGCGGGCCACCCACGAGCTGTACCTGGCCGGCGCCGCGCTGGCGCGCGCCCTGGGCGAGCAGATCCCCTTCCCCGCGGGCGCCGCGCCCGCGCCTTCCCCGACCGAAGCCGATGCCCGTGCAACGCGTCCATAGCAGGATCTACGTCGCGGCGGTCGCCGCCGCGCTCGCCACCGCCGCCGGCTGCTCCCGCGACGCGGACGCCGTCCCCGAGGGCGGGGCCGGCGGCGCGGGCGGGGCGTCCCGCTCCCCCAGCGTCACCCTGGCCGCCTCCGACGTGGCGACGCCGCGCCGGATCGCGCTGGAGGACGCCATCCCCGTCACCGGGACGCTCGACCCGCTGGACCGGAGCGAGGTCCGCGCGCGGCTGGAGGGCGACCTGACCGGGGTGTACGTCCGCGAGGGCGAGCCGGTCCGCGCCGGGCAGCTCCTGGCCGCCTTCGACGCCAGCGACCAGTCCGGCGACCAGCGGAGCGCCCAGGCCGACCTGGCCTCCGCGCGCACCGACCTGTCGACCGCGCAGTGGAACCTGGACCAGACGAAGGACCTGTACACGCAGGGCGCCGTGGCCCAGAGCGAGCTGCGCGTCCGCGAGCAGGGCGTGGCCGCGGCGCGCGCCCGCGTGGCCGCCGCCGAGGCACGGGTGCAGAACACCCGCAACCGGGTCACCGACACCCGCGTCGTCGCCCCCGCCGCCGGGGTGATCGAGAAGCGCGGCGTGACCCCGGGCGAGCACGTGAGCCGCGGCGCCAGCCTGTTCACCATCGTCCGCGGCGACGTGCTGGAGCTGGCCGCCTCGGTCCCGGAGCGGAGCGCCGCGGCGGTGCGCCCCGGCCAACCGGTCCGCTTCGTCGCCGACGGCCGCACCTTCGACGGCAGGGTGGCCCGCGTCGGTCCTTCGGTCGATCCCGCCTCGCGCGCGGTGACGGTGTACGTGCAGGTCCCCAACGGCAGCGGCGCGCTCAAGGCCGGGACCTTCGCCTCCGGGCGGATCGTGTCGCGGGTGCTGGACAACGCGCTGGTGGTCCCGCTGGCCGCGCTGCACGAGGGGAAGGAGGGCGCGAAGCCCACCGTTTACCGGGTGGCGGGCGGCAAGATCGACGTGACCCAGGTCACCCCCGGGTTGACCGACGAGAGCCAGGGGGTGGTGCAGATCGTGGACGGGCTGGCCGAGGGCGACCGGGTGGTGGTGGGGAACGTGGGGATGCTGGGCAAGGGGATGAAGGTCCGCATGGCCGGCGAAGGCGGCCGGGGCGGGCGCTGACACGCCGCACCGCGAAAGACTACGATGTTCCTGTCCGACGTTTCCATTCGACGCCCCGTCTTCGCCACCATGATGATGGTGGCGCTGATGGTGCTCGGCATCGTCTCCTACCGGCGGCTCGCCATCGACGAGTACCCGGACATCACCTACCCGGTGGTGGTCGCGCAGACCTCCTATCCCGGGGCTTCCCCCGAGGTGATGGAGCGCGAGGTGTCGCGCCCCATCGAGGAGGCGCTGAACACCGTCCAGGGGGTGCGCGAGCTGACCTCCACCAACCTGGAGGGGATCTCCATCGTCCGCGTGCTCTTCGAGCTGGGCGTGGACGTCGGTGACGCGCAGCAGGACATCCAGTCCAAGATCGCGCGCATCCGGCGGCAGCTCCCCGAGGACATCGAGGACCCGGTCATCCAGCACTTCGACCCCAACGACCGGGCGATCATGTCGGTGGCCATCCAGAGCACCGACCGCTCCATCCGAGACCTGACCGACCTGGCCGACCAGACCATCTCCACCCGGATCGAGGCGGTGTCCGGGGTGGGCGGGGTGAACGTGATCGGCGGCGCGGCGCGCCAGATCCGCGTGGAGCTGCGCCCCGACGCCATGCGCGCCTACGGCATCTCCCCGGCGCAGGTGTCCGCGGCGCTGCAGCGTGAGAACCAGGAGGTCCCGGCCGGGCGGGTGGAGCGCGGCGAGACCGAGCAGCTGGTCCGCATCACCGGGCGCATCGAGGACCCGCGCGAGTTCGGCGGGATCGTGGTGGCGGTGCGCAACGGAGTCCCGGTACGCCTCTCCGAC
>JAFAYN010000426.1 GCA_019240375.1 Gemmatimonadota bacterium | reverse complement strand
AGTCCCCGGGCCTCTGGAGGGAAGCGGCCCGCGGTGCGGCGGTGCCTGTAATGCGCAGCGGGGCAGAAGGGCGCACGACTGCCCCTGAGGTGGGTTTTGCCCTCCTCCAGGCTCTTGACACCGCCGCGTCCTCATAGAAGGGACGCGCGCCCGAAGGGGCGAGACCCGCGTAGTTTGCGGGGCTCGCCTCCGTTGCACACGGTAGTTTCGTGTGCTACGGAGCCGCAGCCCGGCCCCCGCGCCCCGCGGGGGACACGCCCTAGCCATGTAGTGCCAAGTCAGCAAGCCCAACGTCAAGCTTCAACCACACCCGATGCCGTACGCAGAAAAGATCGCCGCGGAATTGAACCTCCGCGTGCCGCAGGTGCGCGCCGCCCTGGAGCTCCTCCTGGAAGGAAACACCATCCCCTTCATCGCCCGCTACCGCAAGGAGGCCACCGGCGAGCTGGACGAGGTGCAGATCCGCGACGTCCGTGACCGCCACGAGTACCTGACCGAGCTGGACGACCGCCGCCGCGCCATCCTCCAGTCCGTCGAGGAGCAGGGGAAGCTGACCCCGGAGCTGCGCGCGTCCATCGACCGGGCGGAGACCAAGGCGGAGCTGGAGGACCTGTACCGCCCGTACAAGCCTAAGCGCCGCACCCGCGCCACCATCGCCGCCGAGCGCGGGCTCGCGCCGCTTGCCGAGCTGCTCTGGGCCGGCACCACCTCGGACGCGGAGCTGACCAAAGCCGCGACCGGGTACCTGGACCCGGCGAAGGAGGTCGCCACCGCGGACGACGCGCTGGCCGGCGCGCGCGACATCGTGGCGGAGCGGATCGCGGACGACGCGGCGACGCGCGCCTGGATCCGTGGCGTGGTGCAGGAGCGCGGCGTGCTGGAAAGCAGGGCGGCGCGCGGCAAGGAGAAGGAGACCTCCAAGTTCCAGGACTACTACGACTTTGCGCAGCCGCTGAAGCAGCTCCCCGGGCACCGCATTCTGGCGATCCGCCGGGGCGAGGCGGAGGAGTTCCTGACCGCGCGGATCGTCGCCCCGGACGAGGAGATCCTGGCCGGGCTGCACCAGAAGTACGTGGCTCCCTCGCGCGCGCCGGAGCAGATGCGCGCCGCCACGGACGACGCGTACCGCCGCCTGATCGCCACCTCGGTGGAGGTGGAGGTGCGGATGGAATTGAAGACGCGGGCGGACGAGGAGGCGATCGCCATCTTCGGGCAGAACCTGGAGGCGCTCCTGCTCGCCTCGCCCGCGGGGGAGAAGTCGGTGCTGGGGGTGGACCCGGGGTACCGCACCGGGTGCAAGCTGGCGGTGGTCAGCCGCACCGGGGCGCTCCTCACCACCGGGCACGTGTACCTGCACCAGGAGGACCGGGCGAAGCGCGACCTGGCCCGGATCATCACCGAGCACGCGGTGGAGCTGGTGGCGGTGGGGAACGGGACGGCGAGCCGCGAGACGGACGCGCTGCTGCGTGAGGTGGTGCGCGAGCTTCCCGCCGACCGCCGCCCGGTGGTGGTGATGGTGAACGAGGCGGGAGCGTCGGTCTACTCGGCGTCGGACGTGGCGCGCGAGGAGTTCCCGGACCTCGACCTGACCATGCGCTCGGCGGTCTCCATCGCGCGGCGGCTCCAGGACCCGCTGGCGGAGCTGGTGAAGATCGACCCCAAGTCGATCGGGGTGGGGCAGTACCAGCACGACGTGTCGCAGACGCGGCTCAAGCGGCGCCTGGACGAGACGGTGGAGAGCTGCGTGAACCGGGTGGGGGTGGAGGTCAACACGGCCTCGCCGGCGCTGCTCTCGTACGTGGCGGGGATCGGGCCTTCGGTGGCGCAGCGCATCGTGGAGCGGCGGGACAGGGAGGGTGCGTTCCGCTCGCGCAAGGAGATCCTGTCGGTGCGCGGGCTGGGGCCGAAGGCGTTCGAGCAGGCGGCGGGGTTCCTGCGCGTGCGCGGCGGCGAGCACCCGCTGGACGGATCGGCGGTGCACCCGGAGCGGTACGCGCTGGTGGAGAGCATCGCCCGCGACATCGGGGTGGACCTGGGCTCGCTGGTGGGGAACGAGGCGGCGATCGGCCGTATCGAGCCGCGGAAGTACGTGGGCGACGCGGTGGGGCTCCCCACGCTGCAGGACATCGTCACCGAGCTGAAGAAGCCGGGGCGCGACCCGCGCAGGGCGTTCGAGGCGCCGGCCTTCCGCGACGACGTGCAGTCCATCTCCGACCTGAAGGAGGGGATGACGCTGCAGGGGACGGTCACCAACGTGGTGGCGTTCGGGGCGTTCGTGGACGTCGGGGTGCACCAGGACGGGCTGGTGCACGTGTCGGAGCTGTCGGACCGCTTCGTCCGCGACCCCAACGAGGCCGCCAAGGTGGGCGACCGTGTGACGGTGCGGGTGCTGTCGGTGGACGTGCCGCGCAACCGGATCGCGCTGAGCATGAAGTCCGGCGCGGGGAAGGGGAGCGGCGGCGGCCAGCAGCCTGCCTCGCGCCGCGACGAGGCGAAGGGTGGCGCCCGGCGCGACGACCGGCCCAGGGGCGGCGGTGGACAGGGCGGGCCGAAGCAGGGTGGCGGGAAGCCGGCGGAGGTGAACCCCGGCGTCGCGCCGAACGGGATGCGGATCGTGCGGAAGTGAGACGGATTCGCTCCCCGGCCTCGGCTTGAGGCCGGGGGGCGATGTGGTTAGATTGCGCGCCTCGCAGCACAGTGGGTCGGTAGCTCAGCCGGTAGAGCACTCGGCTTTTAACCGATTGGTCGTGGGTTCGAGTCCCACCCGACCCATTCTCTCCATCCCCTGGCCCCGTATGGCTTTGCTGTGCGGGGCCTCCGCTTTTCTACTCCTGCCCTGTTACGTAGTTGCTACGTTCGAGGCATAAGGCGTCCGGGACTTCTCTCAACTTCTTGGGCTCGGTGACCACCGCGAGTAGGGTCTCGTCGTCCGCGCCGTCGTAGATGTCGAGCGTCTGGACGGAGAGCTACCCGCCGGCCGCTTCGGCGAAGGGTAGAGGTAGGCGTCTCCCACCACGGGGTTGATGACGAGCGCCGCGTCTATGGCCCGGCGCTCGTCCTCTGACAGCGGCACCCACATCTCGACCCCTACCTTGTCCGTCTCCGCCCGCTTCAGTACCCGCCCGACCGGCGCCGTGGGTTGGCTCCGCAGGTCCAACTAGGCGCCGCGCAGCTGCCGGATGGGGAAACGCGCCACCCCAGGCTTTCCACCAGGTCCATGAACGACCCGAAGAGCGGGTATTCTGGCCGATCGCAGTGTGGCCGCACCCTCAGGAACCGGTCGTAGGTCGCCACCGGCTGCCGTTTGTTGAGGTTGCGAGGCGCCGTGAACGCGAGTACCGACGGCCGTACAGGTGCATCGTCCAGATGCCCCTCCTCGGCCGCCCATCGGAGGATCGTCTGCAGCAAACGGATGTCGTTCCCCGCCGTAGTGTCGGAACACTTTCCCAGCTCCCGTCCTTCGACCTTCAGCGTCCCCGCGCGGTGGGCGGAGAGGAATGCCTTGAGCTTCCCGGTAGTGAGACTGCGTACGTCGCAGCTGTCTCCGAATGCCACCTGCTGGATGTCCATGTGCCGCAGGTCGTCCGCCGGCCCCTTCTTTTTGCGCGGCGTCTCCGCCTCTTCGTTAAGCCTGAGCAGCCACGAGAGCGGTTTCGCTCCCTTTGCCAGTGACTCGCGGTTCGTCCTGAGCGTGGCGTTCACCTCTATGGCCTTCCGGACCGCGATCTCCCGGTCCGTGTGCGCGAGGTTCTCCCACGTGTACTGCTTGTCACGTTGGCTCCAGTAGCGTAGCCAGAGGTTTCCCCCGTGTGTCCGCTCCTGGACCGTCACCGCGGCGCCCCGGGCGCCCTCCCGGTGGGCCCAAAGGCCCGGCGCCTCCTCCTTCCCCTTCTTCGGCATGCTCACCCCCCAGGTCGAGTGGACAGGGCAGCGCGGCGAGCCCGCGCCCCTGCGGAAGATGATGCACCCGGGGAAGGAGTGGAGGAAACCGTTCGTCTTTCCTTCGCGCCGGTGACCAGCTGCGGTCGCCGCGCATCTTCCTGTCGCGCCCGCTCCTCGCGGGCGAGCTCCACGACGCGCTCCGGGCGGACCAGCACGTGCTTCCGGAGAATGCGCGGGGCGCCCTTCTTTCCCGCGTTCAGCTCCGGGAACTTCCGGAGCAGCTCGCCCAGCCGGTCCACCGTGTACCCGCCCAGCTCGGCCGCCTCCTGCAACGTGAGGGGCTGCTCGGCCTCTCCCGCGACCAACCGCTCCGCCTCTTTCGCCGCTTCCCGGAACGCCTCGGCTGCAGCGGGAGCGTACCGCTCCAGCTGGTCTGCACGGCTCCGGAACAGGGTAGGCCCACCTGGCCGTACTTCCGCAGCTCGGCCTGCCCGCGCGCCAGGACCTCACGCAGCGGCGAGTCCTTGGCGTACAGCGTCCAATAGATTTGGTCGAGCTCAGGCATGTGCAGGCGGGGCAAGGGGGAAAACAAAAAGCGCCGATCTCCCCCTGGTGGGGGAAGATCGGCGCATGAAGCGCCAGTTGGGCGCGGCCCAGGGGCCGCTATGTGGAAGGGAAGTTAATTAGGGGTGGGGTGTGGATGCAAAAGGTCTGTTGATCATGCACTGCCGCAAATGCGTGCGTGTCTCGCTGGGAGACTCCCTATCTACGTTATTCTGATAGGAAGTGGCGTAGGAGTGAGAGGTCCCACATAAATAATAATTGACAGGTTAGGTGCTTCTCTTTACTATGGATCATCAGCCGGTGGCGGAGCAATCGGAGAGACCAACTCTAGTCTACAGAACTTCGATTGGAGTGGGCTAGAGATGGTTTGTGCTGGGCTGCTCCCGCCAAGAGCTTTAATCCCCTGCGATGCGAGGTGTCTACCCGCTACCTTTCCCCAAAAGCACAATCGAGGCTTCCAATGGCTAATTGGTTCGACGATTTAGACGAGAGAGACAGGCACGTGGTGTTGCACGGCTGGGGATCGAAGGAATTCGCCACATGGACGACATCCTTCCTCCTCAGCATGGGAAGTACGGGCATTACCCGCTATCTGTCTGAGGAGGATCGGGTGCGTTTCCGAAGGATGATGGCTCAACGCCACTCGGTGCAGCACCGACCCGGCTACCAGCCGGATCTCGTGGAACAGTTGTACCAGCACCTGCACGATCACGTGTCCAGTGCCGTCGAAATGATCGACGCCAAGACCGGCCGCCATGGTGAGCACACGGTTCAGTGGCTTGACAGCCAGGCCACTCACATCCAGAAGCAGCTGAGCGATATCTACTACGATCTCACAAAGCCGCGGCAGAGATGAACATATTCGGCCAGACCACGCGCTGCACCTATCCGGGCACCGAGTCGATCTTGGCAGCTATGCACCTCACGCGTCTTTTTGATACGATGTGAATTAGAGCGGAACCTGAGAGTGGCGTTTCGAGTACGTTGTGCTAGGTGAGAATTTCGGCGTGCTACGTTAATGCGGAGCGTTTGTATGGACGTTCGCTCCACGGCGCTGATGGCGGTTGTCGTCGCGCCGTTCCTGTATCAGCAGTACCGTGTGCTCGATCTGGCGTACGATACGCACAGCGTAATGTACGTCTGGCACTGGCACTCGGCCCCACGACTCACCATCCCCTTCTACACGGGCATCCTGCAGTTCCTGTCCACCGTCATATACGGCGCGTACGCCCTGGCCGTTCCTGGAACGAACCCGTATGTGACCACTGCCGCCGACCTGTTGCGCCTGTCGATCGGTAGTGCTGCCATCGCGGGGCTGCTCATCGCCAAAGGTTATTTCGGCCCGGCGGTGGCGGGCTATGTGGTCGCCACCACGATGACCGGGTACTTCGCGCATGGGACGCTCGAGGTACCGAAGCTCTTCGACCTTCTGGTTGGGAGCCTACTCGGTCCAGGCTGGGATTCGCTCTCCGTCGTCTATACCGTCTTCGTGACCGGGAACGGGATCCTCTCACCATTCATCCGCTTCAGGAACGCCGTCGATTTCGTAGGGCAGGTATCGGGACCGACCATTCCAGGGACGTGAGCGATGCTATTGGACTTACTCGTGCTAGCTGCCTTGGTTGCCACATACCTTGCGTGTCTCGCGGTGTGGCGACGCAAGCGCGAGATCTTAAAATATCTGAACACCCCACTCGACACTGATCTGACGGGCGACACGGTGATCGGCGCCATTACCGCGCTGGATCTTATCCACCAACTCGCCACCAACGCGCCGGGCCTGCTAGCACACGTGGAGAACCTGCACCAGATGGCAGACCCGCACGTGGCGCTCGGCGTCGGCCAGATCATCACGCCACATGCAATCTCCAACGCGGTGGCCGCGGGCCACCTCTCACCCGAGCACTTAGCTCACGCCTTCGCGAGCACGCACATCTACAGCATCGACACGGCAGATGGTTTTGGGGACCTACACCATCACTTGGACGGCTTTGTGGTGGCGCACGTCGAGAGTGCTGATGCCGTGGCTATGCATCTGAACCACCTGAATCTCGCCGACGTGACACTGCACGTGCCAATTGTAGCGCTCGTCGTAAAGGGCTGGCAGAACTGGCAAAAGTTGGAGTTGGGGCAGCTGAACGGTGTGGAGTGGGGTGTTCATACCACGTTGGGCGCGGCGGGTGCCGCTACGGGTGGTGCGGCAGGTATGTATGCGGGATCGAGCTTGGCCCTGGCAATCATCCCTTTGTTAGGGCCGTTGGCGCCGCTCGCAGTGGTGCTCGTGCCGCTCGGAGCGTTCGCGGGTGTGCGGTGGACGAGCAAGCTGGTGCAGTGGGGAAAGATTTGGTACTACGGGCGCGCCGAGTTTCGGCCCGCCAAAAAGGCGCTAGAGGCCGCGCAGGAGGAGTGCTGGAGCCGATGTAGGCAGCTTCGCGACGCATTCGTCGGAGGTTTTCACAGCCTTCTCCATGCCGCACGCCGGCAGCACAAGACCCACCTCGCCGCTACGCGGCAGCTGTTGCGGTCTCAGGGCGGCTTCATTCAGCGCCTGCGTGCGCCGACACCTCTATCAGTGGGGCTGGAGCAGTCCATCAAGCGAAGTAAGCGCGAGTTCAAAGGGGTAACGATACCATACTACCGCGGATTGCTCACGCAGGTGCAGAGGCTCCAGCCTACCCAGGCGGGCCGCTTCCTGTTCAACCAAGGCAAGCACCGCTTCCTGGGCGTAGCTGCGCTTGAGACTGCGCATGATCGAGTGCAGTGGGCGGTGCTTGACGTGCAGGAGAAGCAATTGGTCGCCCAGCGCATTTTCGACGAAACCGTGCTTCCGAAGCTGTGATCATGCGGCGGATGGAAGGCAGTCATAGAAACCCACAACACCATAGTCGAGGGCAGGCGTGGTGGAGACCGTAATTGATTGAGCAGAAACGCCCCTGGTTCAGCCAAGAGCCGGGGCGCTGCTGCGATCAAACACCCCTACTCGCCCAACACTTCCTCCTTGAACGAAGGTGCCGCCAGGCTCACCTGCGCCAGCCAGTTGACGAGCGACCGGTGGCGCCCCACGTAGCGAGGCGAGCGCCGCGTGCGGTCGGCCAGGCCCGCGAGGAAGACCGACCAGGAGGGGCGCTCCTCCTCGCTGGCGCGGCGCGGCTTGGTCAGGTAGCGCACGGCCGCCAGCCGGTGCGCGTTGACCTGCGCGAACGCCGCGTGGATCCAAAGCGTGTCCAGGGGCGAGAGCGCCCGCCAGCGGTCCGGTACCTCCTCCATGAGCACCCGGTCCAGCACCGGCCGGGGCGCGCACGCCCGGGAGGCGAACCGCGCGAGATGGAGCGCGCGCAGCTCCGCCAGCTGCTGGAGCGCGGTGGAGGGATCGACCGGACACCCGTCGGGCACCTCTCTGGACCCCCAGCGCGCTCGGAGCGCCTCCGCCCGCTCCCCCAGCCGAGTTCCGCGTCCAACTCGTCCAGCACCAGGAGTTCGGGTATACCTGCACCCTCTCGCTGGAGGAGAGCGCGACCTCGGCCGGATCCTCGGCTAGGATCTCGAAGGCCACCCGGTCCGCGCCCGCTTCCGCTCTACCTGAGAACGCCCCCGTGGCTAATGGTGCGCGTAGGGCCCGTTGCCGTGGGTGTAGATCTCCAGGACACCGTTGCCCGCGTCGGTCCCGTAGCGCCCGCCCGCCTCGATGGGTCCCAGCAGCTCGATGCTTTCCAGCGAATCCAGGTGGAGGTTCAACAGGTAGTCGCCGGGGTCGTAGATCCTGGTCCCGTCGACGTACACGGACACCATCGAACAGAAGCTCCGCCTGTATGCCCGGTTCATCGTGATGCAGAGCTTCGGACCGGACGTGCTGGTGTGGATCTCGAAGGCCCTGACCCCCGGGAACTTGCCCTGGATCAGCTCGCCCACGTTGTGCCTGGTGCTCGCCCGCTCCAGGATCTCGTCGCGGGTGAACAGGTCCACGCGTGAGCCCTGGGATCGGCGCGCGGTCGCTTCCACGCTCCGGCCGCGCGCCTCCAGCGCCGCCACCTCCACCGGCTGGGGCGCCAGCTCCACGTCTCCCTCCACCGGCTGGTCCGCGATGAAGCCGACCATCATCTGGTGAGTGCGGTAGCCGATGCGCCGGATCTCGACCATGTGGACGCCGGGCGGGACCTTCTCGATGCGGACCTGCCCGGAATCGTCGGTCATCGCGGTGAGCGGGCCCGGGGCCCGCACCTGTACCTGCACGCCCGCCAGCGGCTTCTGCGTGTCGCCGCCGAGGATGCGCAGGGCCAGGGCGGAGCTGCCGCCCCGCTGCGCGAACCCCGGCGACGGAGCCAGGAGGAGGGCGAGGACCAGGAAGAGGAAGCCGAACGGGGCAGGGCGCATGGAAGTCTCCGGGAAGGAGGAAGACGGGGAGCTGTACGACGAACGTCACCGCGTTGCGCTTGCCGGGCGGCGAGGGTGGAGACGGAATAACCGTGCATCGGAAACGGCGCCTGCGCAAGATGTGGAGAGGATGCCCCTCCACCGCCTGGGTCCTACGCCACCGTCCCGACGCTGAACCCGCCGACCTCCGACAGGCGCCCGCGCCAGAGCATCCCCGCCTGGGCCGGGACGCGGCCGTTCCCCGTGACGTACCGCGCGTCCGCCAGGTGGATGAACTCCGGCTCCACCGGCCTGAACTGCTTGTAGAGCTGGTCGAGCACCTCGCGCTGCCGCTTTTCCCCGTGCTCCGTCCACCGGGTGCGCTCCTGTTCGCCGAGCAGCGGGTTCACCGGCTTCCAGACCTGCTCCTGGAGGGCCCCGTAGGCCGCGAAGAACGCCTTTTCCCCGACGAGGCGGCCCGCGACGACGGCGCCCT
>JAFAYN010000410.1 GCA_019240375.1 Gemmatimonadota bacterium | reverse complement strand
AGCGCATCACGGGTCGCTTTCAGCTCCGCCTCCAGCCTGTGCGTCTGCGCCTCGGCCGCGGCGATCTTGGCGGCGTCCGCTTCCTGCTGCGCCGGCGTCTTGGTGGCGCCGGTGGAGAGCACCTGGTTGTCCCGCGAGCCGTCGCGGTACACGGTGACCCCCTTGCAGTTCAGCTTGTACGCCAGCTCGTAGATCTTCCGCACGTCGTCCACCGTGGCCTCGTGCGAGAAGTTGGTGGTCTTGGAGATGGCAGAGTCCGTGTGCTCCTGGAAGCCCGCCTGCATCCGCACGTGCCAGTCCGGCGAGATGTCGTGCGCCGTCACGAAGGCGCGCTGCACGTGCTCCGGGACCTCCGGGAAGTGGATGTGCCCCTGCTCCGCGATCCGCTTCACCAGCTCGTCCGAGTACCACCCCTCCGCCCGGGCGATGGCGACGAAGTCCTCGTTCACGTCCGGCATCATCACGCCGGCCTGGTTGCGCATGAAGGCCACCGCGAAGAGCGGCTCGATCCCCGACGCGCACCCGGCGATGATGGAGATGGTCCCCGTCGGCGCCACCGTGGTCACGTTGCAGTTGCGCAGGCGGCGCTCCGGGCGGATCCGCTCCCCGTTGGGCGCGCGGGAGCAGGTGGCGTCCGGCCCCCAGATCGAGCGCTCCCACTCCGGGAACTCGCCGCGGCTCTCCGCCAGGATCTCCGACTCCTTCTTCCCCTCCTCGTCCATGAACTCCATGATCCGGCGCCCGATCTCCACCCCGTCCTCGGAGTTGTAGGGGATGCCCAGGCGCACCAGCAGGTCCGCGAAGCCCATCACCCCCAGCCCGATGCGGCGGATGTTGTGGGCCAGCGAGGTGATCTGCGGGAGCGGGTACTGGTTGGCGTCGATCACGTTGTCCAGGAAGTGCGTCGCCAGGCGCACCACCCGGCGGTACTCCTTCCAGTCGATCCGCTCGTACCAGGGCGAGCCGGCCGGGACGTCGTCGCGGACGAAGGCGCCCACGTTCACCGAGCCCAGGTTGCACACGTCGTACGGGAGGAGTGGCTGCTCCCCGCACGGGTTGGTGGCCTCGTACGAGCCGAGGTGCGGGACCGGGTTGTAGAAGTTGGCGCGGTCGATGAAGTACACCCCCGGCTCACCCGTCCGCCAGGCGTTCTGCACCACCTTGTCCCACACCGTGCGCGCGTCCAGCCGCCCCGCCTGCGCCCCGGTGCGCGGGTTGATCAGGTCGTACTCCTCGCCCTTCTCCACCGCCTGCATGAAGGCGTCGGTGATGGCGACGGAGATGTTGAAGTTGGTGACCTGCGTCAGGTCCTGCTTGCAGTCGATGAAGTCCAGGATGTCCGGGTGGTCCACCCGCAGGATCCCCATGTTCGCGCCGCGCCGCGTCCCGCCCTGCTTCACCACCTCGGTGGAAGCGTCGTACAGCTTCATGAACGACACCGGACCCGAGGCCACGCCGGTGGTGGACTGCACCAGGTCGCCGTGCGGACGGATGCGCGAGAAGGAGAACCCGGTCCCGCCGCCCGACTGGTGCACCAGCGCCATGGAGCGCAGCGTGTCGTACACCCCCGACTCCCCGTTGGAAAGGGAGTCGTCCACGGGGAGGACGAAGCAGGCCGAGAGCTGCCCGAGCGGGCGTCCCGCGTTCATCAGCGTGGGCGAGTTGGGCTCGAAGAGGCGCGTGGTCATCAGCGCGTAGAACTCGTGCGCCAGCGCCTCCACCTCCTCCTCCGACGCGCCGTACTTGGCGTCCTCGGCGGCGATCACGCGGGCGACCCGCCAGAACATCTCCTCCGGGTCCTCGACGGGCTTCCCCGCCTCGTCCTTCTTCAGGTACCGCTTGCTCAGCACCGTGCGCGCGTTCTGCGAGAGCTGGGCGGGCGGCAGGTCGATCCGGGCGCGGGGATCGACCACGGACGGGGCGGTCACGGGAGGGTTCATGCGGGACTCCTTGGGCATAAAGGGTCGATCGGGAACACGAGGCGGCCTTCCGCCTGTCCTGGCTTCGTCGCTCGCGACGGCTACTACCTATAGTACACCGGAAACCGGAAAACACCACATCCTGTGTCGGCGCACTTTTCTAAGCGGCAAAGAGCGTGCCTGACGGGGGGGGGTGTTCGCGAACGGTTTTCGGGGTGGTCTGCGCTGGAGGTCGGTCGAGTTTCCGGGGCGATCCGCCGCAAGTCGGGGATTTGCCGTGGTTTAGCGTACCTGTCGGCGCGTGGGAGCGCCGACCCCACTATATGTTGGGGTCACGAATGTACACACCCAAGATGTTGCGATCAAGGGCTCTGAAATCGTGTGGAAAACCTTGCTTTTAGGGGATTTTCAGGACCCTTGCGCTCCAGCCGGAAGGGTGCACCTGCACGTCTGGTAGCGACTTGGGAAGGGTGCCCCGGGGGGCTGGTGAAACCATTCACAAAGAAAGAGCGGTCCCGGGGAATCGGGACCGCTCCAAAGAGGCCGCGTGCGTACCGCGGAGGGCTCTTCCTACTGCCCCCCGGTGGTGGACGGGGGCGAGTTCTTGTTCTCCGCGGGGCGGTTCTCGTACATGCTCTCCTCGCGGATCCCGGGCTGCTTGGTTATCTCCGACTTGTCCGAGCCGTGGGCGTTGGCCCCCAGCGTGGGGATCGGCGCCGGGCTGGGCGAGGAGCCCTGCACCGGCGCGTCCTCCAGGTGCCCGGCCACGTGCGGGGGGTGCTTCTGCGACGAGGCCGCGTCGCCCACCTCCTTGCGCATTCCCGGCTGGCCGGGCTCGCCGGCCCGCTCCGTGGGACCGCTGGGGCCCGGGCCCGGGTTGTTGCTCATGCGCCGACTCCGCGGTCGCGCGGGTCCTCGGTCCCCTCCTCCTCGCGGCGCATCTCCGTCGGCTCGCCCTGCGCGTCGGCCTTGTGGCCCGCGTTGGCGTGCATGGACGGGGCCGGGTGCGCGCCGGGCACCGGGACGCCGGACGCCTGGCCCGGCTTCTCGGCCCGCAGCTCGGCCTCGTACTCCCCCTCGCGCCGCCGCTCCAGCTCCAGGGTGTCGTCGAGCGAGCTGTTGCCGTGCCCGTTCTGCCCCAGGTTCTTGTAGTCGGTGGCGCCCGCTTCGCGCGGATCGATGTTGTACTGGTCGGGTCGCTTGCCGCCCATGATGCGCTCCTCCGTTGTCATGATTCGGCGCGGGGCTCTCCCCGCACGGACCCGCCTGTCCTTCACGAAGCGTGCCGGGGCGCTACGGCGCCGGGGTGAGGAGGAGCGCCCCCGTCGCCCCCGTCGTCCGGTTCTTCCCGTAGCCGACGACCTGCCCCCGGTCGTTGATGTCGGTGACCGCGTCGAAGCTCCAGTCGCCGGCCACGAACAGGTCGTTGACCCGCACCACCTCCGCGCCCCGGAAGAGCACCGGAACGAGGGCGGTGCACCCGAAACAGTCGCTGGACCCGATCGCCACCCCCTGGGCGTTGGCCCGGGTGGCGCGGCTGGCGCTCCCGCTCCGCAGGACGCCCAGGTAGGTCGGGGCCCCGCCCGGGCTCCAGAAGAACGGGCGCACCGTGCCCGACAAGACCAGGTCCGTCCCGACCACCCGCCCCTGCTCGTCGATCCCGCCGGCCCCGCTCGCCACCTGGCTGGTGGGGAGGAGGGTGAGCGGAGCCCGCTCGCTCTCCAGGAAGAAGGCCTGCCCCGACTCCGTCCCCGCCCCTCCCGTGTAGAGGGTTCCCGCGATCTGGCCGGCGTTGTTGATCCCCGCCGGCTCGATGCGGAGCTTCCCGTAGTTGCTCAGCCCCACCGCCTGGCCGCCGCGGACCACGAAGCCCCCGCCCGGGCAGTTGCGGGTGCAGAAGTCGGCGCGCCACGATCCCACGATCTCGCCCCGGTCGTTCAGGGCACGCGCCACCCCGCTTCCCTGGTAGGGCGATATGAGCGCCGAGATCCTGGCGAGGGTGCTCGCCCCGCTCCGCCACAGGTAGACGTAATAGCCCGTGGAGGTGTAGAGCGTCCCGGCCACCTGTCCCGCCTCGTTCACCGCCACCGCGTCGGCGGAGTAGACCATCCCCAAGGTGTCGGGGAAGGTCAGGGCGGTCATCCGGCCGCTCTCCCAGAAGAACGCCCGCTGGACGTTCCCGCTGGCGCCGGCGGTGTATCCCACCACCTGCCCCAGCTCGTTGATCGAGGTGGCGCGGCTCTGCTCCGCCCCCGGAAGCGTCCCCAGGTAGGTCAGGGTGTAGGGGCGCTCCACCGTCACCCGCAGCTCTGCGGTGAAGGTCCCCGAAGCGATCGTGATCCGTGCGGTGCCGGGGGCGACGGCGCGCACCACGCCCGAGTCGCTCACCTCCGCCACCCCCGGCGCCGAGCTGGTGAAGCGGAGTCTGCGGCCGAAGAGCGGCGTCCCGGCCGGGTCACGCGACACCACCAGGATCCGGGCACGCGCGTTGGCGGCCGGGTCGGGGGTCTGCTGGGTGATGGGAACCGTGCTCCCCACCACCAGGGTGGCCGCGACCGGCTCCACCGACAGCGATCCCAGCACCGCCTCCACCGCCGCGACCGGCTCCGGGTGGCTGGAGTCGTCGCAGGCGGCGAGCGCCAGCAGGGCGCCCAGGGCGAAGCGGAGCACGCGACGGGATGGATTCATGGAGCGCATGTGCACGACCTGTTCGGAAATGATCGGTTCTCCCATCGTACCCGCAGCAGACGAGCGAGGGCGGCGCCCCGTCACCGGTGCGCCGCCCTCGTGGCTTCGGTCGTTCCCCGCCCCGCGCTCAGAACGAGCGGCCGAAGCGCAGGTACGCTACGGGGTCCGGGCGGCCGGAGCCGGGAAGCTCGCGCAGCGGGACCGCGAACCCGGCCCGCAGCGTGGTCCCCAGGTAGTAGCCGGTGTCCAGGTCCACCCCCAGCTCGGCGCCCGCCGAATAGAGCGGCCGGGGCGAGGTGAGGGGGGCGCGGAAGCGCGCCGCGCACTCCGCCGTCCCGCACCAGGCGCTCCCCGCGTCGGCGAAGGCATCGCCCCAGACCCGGTCCAGCCAGAGGGGGAGGAGCCGGTAGCCGCGCTCCACCAGCCGCAGCGGGAAGCGGTACTCCGCCGAGGCGCTGAAGACCCGGTCCCCCGCCTGGGTCCCGCTCGCGTAGCCGCGCAGCGGGTAGGTGAGCGACCCCGAGCCCAGGTCCACCGCCACCGGGAAGGGGCTCGGCCCGCCGCTCGTCCCGCCCAGGCCGAAGAGCGGCGCGCGCGGCCCCCACTCCGCGCCGCCGTTGAGGCGCCCGGCCAGGGCGTGCCGGGCCCAGCCGCCCCAATCGATCGCCCGGTAGGCGCGCGTCCGCCCGCTCAGGCGGAAGTACCCGGTCGGGTCCTCGTCCGCCGTGAAACCGCGGGTGTAGCGTCGCCCCTCCGCGGTCGCGGAGGCCAGGAAGCCGTCCTCGGGGCTGATGGAAAAGGCGTAGCCGCGCACGGTCGAGAGCCCCGCCGTCAGGCTCCCCCCCACCTCCGGGGGAGTGTCCCTCACTTTGAGGGGACTCCGGCTCGCCTCGTCCTTCCAGGCATAGTCGTAGTCGCGCACGGTGGCGCCCACGCTGAGCCAGGTGTACGAGCGGTAGCGGGGGCGCGGAAAGGTGAGCGCCGCCCCGGCCACCCGCTCGCGCTGCAGCAGCCGGTCCGTGACCAGGGTGCCGGCCGAGTCGAAGCTCACCCCGGCCCAGTCCTGCGACGCGGACACGTCCAGCACGGGCACCCCCAGCCCGGTGTAGCGGTACGCCAGGTCGCCCTCCACCCGCCCCCCGTCCGGGTACACCAGCGCGTCCAGGGCGTAGGCGTGCCGCCCCACCACGTCCTCCCCGCTCACCGCCGCGCCGACGCCCACCCCCAGCGAGCTTTCCGAGTTCAGCACCGGGCTCCAGGTGGCCGGGGCCAGCGAGCGCCAGGGGGAGTAGCGGCGCGAGGGCCCCCCCGAGGTCGCGGTGTAGACCGCCGGGTCGAGCGGGGGGAGGTCCACCGCGGCGCGCACCGGGGGCGCCGGGCGCCAGCGGGAGGGGTCGAAGGGGATCCGCGCCACGTGGTAGCCGTCCGCGTGGTAGTGGGCGAAGGCGATCCAGCGCCCGTCCGGCGACACGTCGGGCTGGAA
>JAFAYN010000358.1 GCA_019240375.1 Gemmatimonadota bacterium | reverse complement strand
GACCCGCAGTGGAGCCCCAAGGCCGGGCTGGTCTTCCGTCCCGTCGAGGGGCAGACCTTCCGCGCCACCTACAACCGCGCCTTCAAGTCGCCGACCACGCTGCAGACCGACTTCTACATCCCCGACTTCGTCGCCGGGGTGGGGGTGTTCGGCAACACCAGCGGTTTCGACGTGAAGAAGGCGGACGGGACGCTGCTGGCCCACTACAACCCGGTGGTCCCGGAAAAGAACCAGACCTGGGAGCTGGGCTACAAGGGGCTGATCCACGACCGCCTGTTCGTGGACGTGACCGGCTACCGCTCCACCTACGAGAACTTCCTGTCGCCGCTGACCACCATCGCCTTCCCCGCCATCGGCTCCTTCGCCTACGAGAACGGGCAGAAGGTGGTCAACGAGAAGGGGCAGAACCAGGCGGTGCTCACCTACTTCAACCTGGGCAAGGCGAAGCTGCGCGGCGCCGACCTGGGGGCCAACTACATCCTGAGCCCCAGGGTGGACTTCGCCGGGACCTTCTCCTGGACCGACCTGCAGAGCATGGAAGGGGTGAACATCAAGACCGTCACCGGCGCCGCGGACACGGCCAAGATCCGCGAGCTGAGCACCCTCAACTCGCCGGAAAAGAAGTGGTCTCTCGGGGCCAACCTCCGCGACCTGCACGACTGGCTGGGCGGCGTCACCGTGCGCCACGTGGGCGGGTACTTCTTCGTCTCCGGGATCAACAAGGGGACGATCCCCACCTTCACCACGCTGGACCTGAACGTCGGCTACAAGGTCAACCGCTTCAACACCACCCTGAACCTCGGGGTCAGCAACCTGTTCTCGTGCCGCGACGCGGACCCGGCCGCGCCGGGGAGCAAGAACGAGTGCGGCTTCGGGGTCGAGCACCGGGAGATGGTCAACATGCCGCAGATCGGGACCATGCTGTTCATCGGCGGCCGGTACCATATCCAGTAGTGCCTTTTGATGTTCCGGGTTTTGACGTGCCTGGTGGGACCGCTCCGGAGCCCGGCGGTACTGCTGCCGGTCTCCTGCGCGGGGCCGGTGAGCCTCACGATACAGCCGTGAGTCTCCCCAGCCGCGGAGGGAGCCACGCCCAAACCACCGGGCGCGTCTCCCTCCGCCAAAGATTTGATGGGTAAAGCAGGAAATAACGGAACGACAAAACCTCGCCGTACCGCCTTCCCCCAGAATTGGGGAAGGTGCCGAGCCTAAGCGAGGCGGATGGGGGCGTGCGATGCCGGCCCCCTCCCCCGGCCCCTCCCCCACGAGGGGAGAGGGGAGCACGACAACGGCGATCTTCTCTTGCAGTTGAGCCCCTCCCCTGCTTGCGGGGGAGGGGTTGGGGAGGGGGCCCCTACCCATCCTGACATGAAACCGATCCTCACGCTGCTCTGCATCCTGATGTCGATGTCGATCGATCTCGCCGCCGCGAACGCCGCCACGGCCCAGACGCCCGCACCCGCGCAGCCACAGTCGCACCAGGCCCAGGCACCCGCCGTCGCCTCACCCGCGCGCGAGGGGAGCTTCACCTGGCACACCCTGGCCGACTCGGCCGGGGGGCGGCGCTACAAGCTGTACGTCCCCGCCTCGTACGATGGGACGCGCGCGGTGCCGCTGGTGGTGATGCTGCACGGCTGCACCCAGGATCCCGACGATTTCGCGCGGGGGACGCGGATGAACGCGCTGGCCGAGGAGCACGGCTTCCTGGCCGTGTACCCGGAGCAGACCGCCGCCGTACAGCCGCAAAAGTGCTGGACCTGGTACGACCCGGCCCATCAGGCGCGCGGCGCGGGCGAGCCTGAGGCCATCGCGCGCATCACGCGCGAGGTGATGGGCTCGCACCGGGTGGACCCGGCGCGCGTCTTCGTCGCCGGGGTGTCGGCAGGCGGGGCGATGGCGCTCAACGTGGTCGCCTCGTACCCCGAGCTGTTCGCGGCGGTGGGCGTCCACTCCGGGATCGCCTACCGCGCCGCGGGCGGGGTGCCGGAGGCGCTGGGGGTGATGCAGCACGGCGCCCCCGACCCTGCGTCGCTCGGCTCCCTCGCGGATGCGGTGCTGCGGGCACGCGGAACGCCGATCCGGCTGGTCGCCTTCCACGGCGCCGCCGACCCGGTAGTGCGCGTCGTCAACGCCGGGCAGCTGGTCGGGCAGTGGACCGCCGGCCTCGCGGCGGCGCCCGAGCAGCGCGGGGAGGCGGGCGGGCTCGCCTGGGTGCGCCGCGCCTGGACGGGGAGCGACGGCCGCCCGCGGGTGGAGGAAACGGTGGTGGAGGGGCTGGGGCACGCCTGGTCCGGTGGCTCGCCCGAGGGGACGTACACCGACGCGCGCGGCCCCGACGCCAGCCGGGAGATGATCCGCTTCTTTTTGGGTGGAGGACCCGGCGCATGAGCGGCGCGCCCCTCTTCCCCGCCCGCCCGGACCCGATCCGCCTGTGGAGCCGGACGTACCCGGAGCGGACGGCGCTGGTGGACCGCGCCCGCGGCGTCCGGCTCGGCTACGCCGAGCTGGACCGAGCCATCGACCGGTGGGCCGCCGTGCTCCGCGACCTGGGCGTCGTCCGCGGCGACCTGGTGGCGGTCCTGGCCGGGAACCGCCGCGAAGTGGTGGAGGTGTTCTTCGCCTGCGGGCGGATCGGCGCGGCGCTCCTCCCCCTCAACTGGCGCCTCTCCGCCGCCGAGCTGACCACGGTGGTGGACGACGCCCGCCCCGACCTCCTCCTGGCCGAGACCCGCTTCCGGCACCTGGCCGACGGGGTGGCGCAGGCCACCACGGCGGGGCTCCCGGGGTGGATCGACCTGGACTCCATCCCCGAGCTGCTGGCCTTTTCCGGCAACGCACCCGCCGACGCCGCGCTCGACCCGGAAGACCCGGCGCTCGTCCTGTACACCTCCGGGAGCACGGGAACGCCCAAGGGCGCCGTCCTCCCGCACCGGCAGCTCCTGTGGAACGCCGTCGCCACCGCCACCGGGTGGGAGCTGGGGCCGGACGACGTGGCCCCCGTCGCCACCCCGTTCTTCCACACCGGCGGGTGGAACGTATTCGCCCTCCCCCTCTGGCACCGCGGCGGCACGGTGGTCCTGTTCGACGGCTTCGACGCCGACGACTTCCTCGCCGCCTGCGAGGAGGAGGGGTGCACCGTCGCCCTGACCGTCCCCACCCAGCTCCTGATGCTGGCCGAGAGCCCACGCTGGGGACGCCCCCTCCCGCGGCTCCGCTTCTTCATCTCCGGCGGCGCCCCCTGCCCACCCTCGCTCGCGGCGCGGGTGCGCGCGGCCGGGTACCGCTTCCGCGAAGGGTACGGACTCACCGAGTGCGGCCCCAACTGCTTCGTCCTGTCCACCGAGGAGGCCGAGCGCCGGCCCGGGTGCGTCGGCCGCCCGATCCCCTTCCTGGAGATGCGCCTGGAAGCGGCGGACGGGCGCGAGGCCGCCCCCGGCGAAGCGGGCGAGCTGCTGCTGCGCGGGCCGCAAATGTTCTCCGGCTACCTGCGCGCCCCCGAGCGCACCGCCGAGGCGATGACTCCCGACGGGTGGCTCCGCACCGGCGACCTGGCCCGCCGCGACGCCGACGGGGTGTTCCAGATCTGCGGGCGGCGCAAGGAGATGTACATCTCCGGCGGGGAGAACGTCTTTCCCGGCGAGGTGGAGACCGCGCTGGCCGAGTGCCCGGGGGTGGCGGAGGTGGTGGTGGTCGGCGTCCCCGACGA
>JAFAYN010000292.1 GCA_019240375.1 Gemmatimonadota bacterium | reverse complement strand
GGTGACGGGGCGGCCGCCGGCGCTGGCAGGGATGGAGGCGATGGTGGGGCTCTTCATCAACACGCTCCCGGTGCGGGTGCGCGTGGATGCGGGCGCGCACGTGGACGAATGGCTCCGGGGGCTGCAGGCGCAGCAGCTCGAAGCCCGCGGCTACGAGTACACCCCGCTCCCCGAGGTCCAGCGGTGGAGCGAGGTGCGGGCGGGCGTGCCGCTGTTCGAGAGCATCGTGGCCTTCGAGAACCACCCGATCGAGGAGGTGGAGGGCGGGACGGCGCGCGACTTCGTGGTGGCGGGGTGGAGCCGCGCCAGCCAGGGGCACTATCCCCTGACGCTGGTGGTGCTCCCGGGCGAGCGGACGAGCCTGGAGCTGGAGTACGACGGCGGGCGCATCCCCGCGGAGGCGGCGGAGCGGATGCTGGAGCACCTGGAGGTGCTGCTGGAGGCGATGACGGCCGACCCGCGGCGGCGCCTGGCGGAGCTGTCCCTCCTGTGCGGGGCGGAGCGCGCCCGGGTGCTGGAGGAGTGGAACGCCACCGTCGCCGCGTACCCACAGGGCTGCCTGCACGAGCTGATCGCCGCGCAGGCGGCGCGCACCCCGGACGCCGTCGCGGTGGTGTTCGAGGGCGAGTCGCTGAGCTACGCCGAGCTGGAAGCGCGCGCCGGCCAGCTCGCGGGCCACCTGCGGCGCCTGGGGGTGGGCCCGGAAACCCGCGTGGGCGTCTGCGCCGAGCGCTCCCCCGAGCTGGTGGTGGCGCTCCTGGCCGTGCTGAAGGCGGGCGGCGCCTACGTCCCGCTCGATCCCGGCTACCCCGCCGAGCGCCTGGCCTACATGCTGGAGGACTCCGGCGTGCCGGTGCTGCTGACCCAGGAGC
This sequence comes from Gemmatimonadota bacterium, assembly GCA_019240375.1. GTDB lineage: Bacteria > Gemmatimonadota > Gemmatimonadetes > Longimicrobiales > Longimicrobiaceae > JAFAYN01. Next base: position 2,387 of record JAFAYN010000292.1, on the reverse strand, counting down.
GCCTGCGGGACCGTCTTCCGGCGCACGGGGCGGAGGTGGTGATGCTGGATGGCCCCCTCCCCCGACCCCTCCCCCACGAGGGGGGAGGGGAGCACTACGGGGCTCCGGTGTCGGATGCCCTCCCCCAGAATTGGGGGATCAAGGGGGCTGCTGTTCCGAGCCTAAGCGAGGCGGGTGGGGGCGTGCTGGGCCCGGACTCGCTCGAAGGCTGGCAGGCCCTCACCCCCCAGCCCCCTCTCCCAATGCTGGGAGAGGGGGAGCACGGCGACCCCGACAACCTGGCCTACGTCATCTACACCTCCGGCTCCACGGGGCGGCCCAAGGGGGCGATGAACTCGCACCGCGGGATCGTCAACCGGCTCCTGTGGATGCAGGCGGAGTACGGGCTGACGGCGGACGACGTGGTGCTGCAGAAGACCCCCTTCAGCTTCGACGTTTCGGTCTGGGAGTTCTTCTGGCCGCTCGTCACCGGCGCGCGCCTGGTGCTGGCGAAGCCGGAGGGGCACCGCGACCCAGCGTACCTGGCGGAGCTGGTCGAGCGCGAGGGGGTGACCACGCTCCACTTCGTCCCGCCCATGCTGCGGGCCTTCCTGGACGCGGGGGAGGCCGCGCGGTGCGGCTCGCTGCGGCGGGTGGTGTGCAGCGGCGAGGCGCTCCCCTACGAGCTGACGGAGCGCTTCCGGGAGGTGCTCCCCGCGGTGGAGCTGCACAACCTGTACGGACCCACTGAGGCCGCGGTGGACGTGACGTACTGGAGGTGCGAGCCCCGCGAGCGGCGCGTCGTCCCGATCGGGCGGCCGGTGGCGAACACGCGCGTGTACGTGCTGGACGCGGGGGGCGAGCCGGTGCCGGTGGGGGTGCCCGGCGAGCTTTACCTGGGCGGGGTGCAGCTCGGGCGCGGCTACCTGGAGCGGCCGGGGCTGACGGCGGAGAGGTGGGTGCCGGACGCGCTCTCCGGCGAGGCCGGCGCGCGCCTGTACCGGACCGGCGACCGGGTGCGCTGGACCTCCGCCGGGGAGCTGGAGTACCTGGGGCGCCTGGACCACCAGGTCAAGGTGCGCGGCTTCCGTATCGAGCCCGGCGAGATCGAGGCGGCGCTGCTGGAGGACGCGCGCGTGCGCGAGGCCGTGGTGATGGCGCGCGAGGACGCGCCGGGCACCGAAGGGCCGCGCCTGGTGGCCTACGTCGTCCCGCGGGAGGGCCCGGAGGTCGCGCCCGCGGAGCTGCGCGCGCGCCTGGCGGCGCGGCTACCGGAGCACATGGTGCCGAGTGCCTTCGTCCTTCTCGACCGGCTGCCGCTGAGCGCCAACGGCAAGGTGGACCGGCGGGCCCTCCCCGCGCCGGAGCGGGCGGAGGCCGGGGCGTACGCGGCGCCGCGCACCTCCACCGAGGAGGTGCTGGGCGGGATCTGGGCGGAGGTGCTGGGGCTGGAGCGCGTGGGGACCGGGGCGAGCTTCTTCGACCTGGGCGGCCACTCGCTCCTGGCGCTGCAGGTGGTCTCCTGGGCGCGGCAGGCGTTCGGGGTGGAGCTGCCGCTGCGCGCCCTCTTCGAGGCGCACTCGCTGGAGGCGCTGGCCGCGCGCGTCGACGCCCTGCGCGAGGAGGGCGGCGCGGTGGCGGCGCCGATGATCGAGCGGGAGCCGCGCGGGGAGCCGCTCCCGCTCTCGTTCGGGCAGCAGCGCCTGTGGGTGGTGGACCGGCTGGAGCCGGGGAGCGCCGCCTACAACATGGCGGGCGCGCTGCGGCTGCGCGGCGCCCTGGACACGGGCGCGTTGCGGTCGAGCCTGGACGCGTTGGTGCGGCGGCACGAGACGCTGCGCACCACCTTCGCGGAGCGCGACGGCGCGCCCGTGCAGGTGATCCACGCCCCCGCGCCGGTGCCGCTGGTGGAGCTGGACCTGCGCGACCTCCCGGACGCGGAGCGTGAGGCGGAGGGGCTGGCGGGTGCGGAGGCGCTGCTCCCCTTCGACCTGGAGCGCGGCCCGCTGCTGCGCGTGGTGCTGCTGCGGCTGGGCGGGGAGGACCACGTGCTCTGCTTCACCCTGCACCACGTGATCGCCGACGGGTGGAGCCTGGACGTGCTGACCCGCGAGTTCGGCGCGCTGTACGCCGCCTTCGCGCGCGGGGAGGAGCCGCGGCTCCCGGAGCTGCCGGTGCAGTACGCCGACTACGCCGTCTGGCAGCGCCGGTGGCTCGCTGGCGAGGTCCTGGACGAGCAGGTCGCCTACTGGACCGGGCGCCTGGCAGGCGCCCCGCCGCTGCTGGAGCTCCCCACCGACCGTCCCCGGGCGGCGGAGCGGAGCCCGCGCGCGGGGAGCCACCGCTTCGCCCTGTCGGACGCGCTGTCGGGGGAGCTGCGGGCGCTCTCCCGGCGCGAGGGGACGACG
>JAFAYN010000224.1 GCA_019240375.1 Gemmatimonadota bacterium | reverse complement strand
AACGAGAAGCACAACGAGGCCAACGGGGAGAACAACCGCGACGGGCACGACCACAACCTGTCGTACAACTTCGGCGCGGAGGGCCCCACCGACGACCCGGAGATCCTGGCGCAGCGGGCCAAGCAGCGGCGCAACTTCGTCGCCACGCTCCTCCTGTCGCAGGGGGTGCCGATGATCTGCGGCGGCGACGAGATGGGGCGCACCCAGGACGGGAACAACAACGCCTACTGCCAGGACAACGAGATCTCCTGGCACGACTGGGAGCTGGACGAGCGCGACCGCGACCTGCTGGAGTTCACCCGCCACGCCGCGCGGCTGCGCCACGAGCACCCCATCTTCCGCCGCCGCCAGTTCTTCCAGGGGCGCCAGATCCGCGGCTCGGAGCTGGAGGACATCACCTGGCTGCGTCCGGACGGCCGGGAGATGGAGGACGAGGAGTGGAGCACCCCGCTGGTGCGCGCCTTCGGGATGCTGCTGGGGGGCGACGCGATGCTGGAGTGGGACGACGAGGGGGAGCGCGTCTACGACGACACCTTCCTCCTCCTGTTCAACGGCGCGCCGGAGAACGTCCCCTTCACCCTTCCCGCCACCCCCAACCCCGCCGGGTGGGAGGTGGTGCTGGACACCGCCCGCCCCGCCGCCGAGCAGGAGGGGCGCGCCCTGGAGGCGGAGGCGTCGGTGGAGCTGGAGGGGCGCTCGATGAAGGTGCTGCGGAGGGTGGAGGAGGGCTGACCCGTGCATCCCGGAGCCTGAGATGGCGCAGCTGGAGGACGGGCCGCCCGCGCGGCCGGAGGCCGGTCTCCCGGGGGAGACCGGCCTCGCCGACCACTACCGCCGCCAGCTGGAGGCGGTGGCGAACAACGCCACGCTCGCCCTGTTCATCATGGACGAGCGGCAGCACTGCGTGTACATGAACCCGGCGGCCGAGCGGCTGACGGGGTACACGCTGGCGGAGCTGCGGGGGCGGCCGCTGCACGAGTACGTGCACCACACCCGCCCCGACGGAACCCCCTATCCGCTGGAGGAGTGCCCGATCGACCAGGCCTTCCCGCAGAACATGCGGGAGCAGGGCGAGGAGGTGTTCGTGCACCGGGACGGATCGTTCTACCCCGTGGCCTTCACCGCCAGCCCGGTGCACGACGACGGCCGCGCGGTGGGGACCATCATCGAGGTGCGGGACATCACCGCCGAGCACCGGGCCCGCGCCGAGCGGGAGGGCTTCATTCGCGAGCTGGAGCGGCGGACGGAGGAGCTGCGCCGCCAGGCCGCCCAGCTGGAGCGGGCCCGGGCGGAGCTGGAGCGCGCCAACGCCGAGCTGGTGGCGCACGTGGAGGAGACGGAGGAGGCGCGCCGCGAGGAGGCGAAGGTCGTGGACGCGCTGCACCGGGTCGGCCGCTCGGTGGCCTCCGAGCTGGAGCTGCAGCGCATCGTGCAGGAGGTGACCGACGCGACCACCCTGCTGACCGGCGCCCAGTTCGGCGCCTTCTTCTACAACGTGCTCAACGAGCGGGGCGAGTCGTACACGCTGTACACCATCTCCGGGGTGCCGCGCGAGAAGTTCTCGCGCTTCCCCATGCCCCGGAACACGCCGGTGTTCGAGCCCACCTTCCACGGCACCGGGACGGTGCGGAGCGACGACATCACCCGGGACCCGCGCTATGGCCATATGGCGCCGTACCACGGGATGCCGGAGGGGCACCTCCCGGTCAGGAGCTACCTGGCCGTCCCGGTGATCTCGCGCGACGGCGAGGTGCTGGGCGGGCTCTTCTTCGGGCACGAGCGGACGGGGGTGTTCGAGGAGCGCCACGAGCGGCTGGCGACGGGGATCGCGGGGTGGGCCTCGGTGGCGATGGACAACGCGGCCCTGTACGCGGCCGAGCACCGCGCCCGGTCCGAGGCGGAACGCGCCAACCAGGTGAAGAGCGAGTTCCTGGCGACCATGAGCCACGAGCTGCGCACCCCCCTCAACGCCATGATCGGCTACACGGACCTCCTCCTCGCCGGGGTCCCGGAGCCGATCCCCGAGCGTGCGCGGCAGAAGGTGGAGCGGATCGGGCTCAGCGCCCACCACCTCCTGGAGCTGATCGAGGAGATCCTGACCTTTTCGCGGCTGGAGGCGGGGGAGGAGCGGGTGGACGTGGGAGTGGTGGAGCTGGGCGCGCTCTGCGGCGAGGTGTACGCGCTGACGGAGCCGCTGGCGATGACGAAGGGGATCCGCTTCGAGCACCACCTCCCGGAGGGGCCCGGCGCCATCGAGAGCGATTCCCGCAAGCTGCGCCAGATCCTGGTCAACCTGCTCGGCAACGCGATCAAGTTCACCGACCGGGGCGGGGTGGAACTGCGCCTGGAAGAGGTGGGGGAGGAGGTGTTCTTCCGGGTGGCGGACACGGGGCCGGGGATCGCGCCGGAGCACCTGGATAGAGTGTTCGACCCGTTCTGGCAGGTGGAGGGCGGGACCACGCGCACCGTGGGAGGGACGGGGCTGGGGCTGAGCGTGACGCGCCGGCTCGCGAGGCTGTTGGGGGGCGACGTGACGGTGGCGAGCGAGGTGGGGCGGGGGAGTACCTTCTCTGTGCGGCTGCCGAAGCGCTGGGTGCTGCGGCCGGGGGAGTGAGGGTTAGGAAGAAGCTGGCCTTGCGGGCTGTTGCAGGTCATGTTGATCTGACGGGAGTTTTTATCTTCCATATTCGTAGATCTCGGTTCCCTCCATTACACGCAGCCCCGATGGAACGCTCAGAGCCGGAGCGCAGGTTTGCACATCCTCACGTGCAAGCACAGAAGGCCGTCTCCGTCGTGGACTCGAAGTTCCAGGGCGGTCTTCACCTGCACATGGGGGAATCGGGCGGAGAGCGGCTCCCCGTTCACAAGCCTCCCCGTAACCTGCCCCCGCG
>JAFAYN010000215.1 GCA_019240375.1 Gemmatimonadota bacterium | reverse complement strand
CCCCGGGCGCGTGGCCCACGACCCGCCGCGCAGCACCCTGTACTCGCTCCCGAAGAAGACCTCGGAGTACTCCGGGTACGGGAAGGTCTGGTAGCCTGGCCAGGCGCGGAAGTCGCTGGCGGTCCACTCCCACACGTCGCCGATCATCCCGTAGCACCCGATGGGCGACACGTTGCGCGGGAAGGTCCCCACCGGCGCCGTCGCGAAGGCGAGCTGGTCCAGGTTGGCATCCTCCGCCGTGGGCGCCTCGTCACCCCAGGGGTAGGCGCGCTTCGTCCCGGTGGCGGGGTCCCACGACGCGGCGGCCTCCCATTCGTGCTCGGTGGGGAGGCGCTTCCCCGCCCAGCGCGCGAACGCCTCCGCCTCGTGGCAGCACACGTGGCACACCGGACGGCGCGGGTCCAGCGGCTCCACCCGGTCCATGCTCCGCACCCGCCACTCCCCGCCGTCGCGCTCCCAGAACTGCGGCGACTCCGCCCCGGTCTCCTGCGCCCACCCCCACCCCTCGTCCGACCACCAGCGGCGCTCGCGGTACCCCCCCGCGTCCATGAACTCCAGGTACGCCCCGTTGGTGACCGGCGTCACGTCGATGTCGAACGGGGCGAGCCGGACCGCGTGCCGCGGGCGCTCGTTGTCGTACGCGGCGCTCCGGTCGTCGGTGCCGTTCTCCACCTCGCCGCCGGGAAAGCGCACCATCCCCGAAGGAGTCCACGCCGGCTCACCGAAGGCGCGTGCTCGGGGCGCCCGGTACCACCCTTCCGTCTTGAGCTGGAGCGCCTGCAGCATGGTCTCGTTGTGCTGGTACTCGTGCTGCGCGACCATGTGGAACACGTACCCGTCGCGCAGCAGCGGGTCGGCCGAATCCAGCTCGAGCACCGCCAGCTTCGCCATCACCCGCCGGCGCACGTCGGCCATCACCTCCAGCGTCTCGGCCAGGGTGGGGAGCTGCAGCTGGCCACGGACGCGGCGTGGGTGCTCGAAGGGGTTGAACATCCCCGGCATCTCCCCGAACTCCACCGGCCCCTCCAGGTTGCGCAGCAACCACAGCTCCTCGAAGTGGGAGATGTGCCCCAGGTCCCAAAGGATCGGGCCCATCAGCGGGTTGTGCTGCGCCCGCAGCTCCGCCTCGGGGAGCGGGGCGATCAGGAGCAGGGTGCGCTCGCGGGCGTCGGCGAGCATCTCGGCGATCCGCACCGTCCGCGGGTCGAGCAGGGTCTGCTGTGTCATGGCGCGAATACGTGGGGAGTTTTGCGGGAATGGAGGGACATTGGTTAAGCTAGGGCGGACCTGCTCCGCACGCCACCGTTCCGCAAGGAGCAGGCCCGCGTCCAGGCTTTGCAGAGACTGTGCGACACCTTCCGCGCGCCTCCACGACGACCCCGGCTCCATCCACATGACCGACAAAGACATCACGGCACTGCGGGCGGAGGGCGTCGTCAAGCGCTACGGCGAGGCCCGGGCGCTCGACGGGGTTTCGCTGGCCGTGGCCCGCGGCGAGTGCGTGGCGCTGGTGGGGGAGAGCGGATCGGGGAAGAGCACCCTCCTGCGCTGCTTCAACCGAATGGTGGAGCCGGACGCGGGCGAGGTGCGCGTGGAGGGGCGCGACGCGCGGACGCTGGACCCGGTGGAGCTGCGCCGCCGGATCGGCTACGTGCAGCAGGACGGCGGGCTCCTCCCGCACTGGACGGTGCGCCGCAACGCCGCCCTGGTCCCCTGGCTGCGCGAAGAAGGGGATGCGGCGGCGAGGGCGGAGGAGGCGCTGGCCCGGGTGGGGCTCCCGCCGGAGCGCTACGGGGATCGCTGGCCGCGGGAGCTTTCCGGCGGGCAGCGGCAGCGGGTCGCCATCGCGCGGGCGCTCGCCGCGCGCCCCTCGCTCCTCCTGCTGGACGAGCCTTTCGGCGCGCTGGACGCCATCACCCGGGCCGAATTGCAGGAGGTCTTCCGCGCGCTGCGCGCGGAGCTGGGGATCGCCACCGTGCTGGTCACCCACGACCTGCACGAAGCCGTCCTCCTCGCAGACCGCGTCGCCGTGCTCCGCCGGGGAAGGATCGAGCAGACCGCCCCGCCCGCCGAGCTCCTGGCCGCTCCGGCCACGGAGTACGTGCGAAACCTGCTGCACCGCGCCCGGGTGGTGGCCTCGTGAAGCGCCTTCGTCTCCTCCTCCTGGTTCTCCTTCCTGCGCTCTGCCTCGCGACGCGCGGGAGCGCCGCCCAGGCCCCACGCGGCCCCGCCAGCGACCGGCCGGTGACCGTCGCCTCCAAGCCCTTCGGCGAGAGCTACCTGCTGGCGGAGATGTTCGCGCAGCTGCTGGAAGCGCGCGGCTTCCGGGTGGAGCGGCGCCCGGGGCTGGGCGCCACCGAGATCGCCTTCCGCGCGCTGCGCACCGGGGCAATCGACGTGTACCCGGAGTACACCGGCACCGGCCTCCTCGCCATCCTGGGCGAGGAGCCGGTCCACGACCCGCGCGAAGCGTTCCGCCGGGTGGCGCGGGGGAGCGAGGCGCGCTTCGGTGTCCACTGGCTCCCCCCGCTGGGCTTCGAGAACACCTACGCCATCGCCGTGAGGCGCGAGACCGCGCAGAAGCTGGGGCTCGGCACCCTGAGCGACCTGGCGAAGTCGGGATCGGGGCTGCGCGCCGGCTTCACCCCGGACTTCATCGGGAGGGCGGACGGGCTACCGGGCCTCCAGCGCGCCTACGGTCTCCACCCGGCGGAGGTCCGCGCGCTGAGCCAGGCGGTGAAGTACCAGGCGCTCGCCAGCGGCGCCGTGGACGTGGTGGACGGCTACTCCACCGACGGCGCCATCGCCCGCTACGGCCTGGCGGTGCTCAGGGACGACCGGCGCTTCTTCCCCCCGTACGAGGCCGCGGCGCTGGTGGGAAGCCGGCTCTGGCGCGAGTCGCCGGGCGCGGTCGCCGCGCTGACGGAACTGAGCGGGCGCCTGGACGAGGAGCGGATGCGCGCCCTGAACCGGCGCGTGGAGGTGGACGGCGAGGAGATCCCCAGGGTGGCCGCGGACGCGCTGCGGGAGCTGGGGCTGAAGGGCTCAACGGCCACGAGCGCGGCGGTCCGGACGGCCGGAGCCGGACGGGAGTCCTTTTTCGGCTACCTGTGGACCCGGCGCGCGGACCTGCTCGCGATGACGCTGCGCCACCTGCTGCTGGTGGGGCTCTCGCTGGCCGGGGCGACCCTGGTCGCGGTGCCGCTGGGAGTGGTGCTGGAGCGCGTCCGGGGCGGCACCGCCGAGGCGGCGATCCGCGGGGTGGGGCTCCTCCAGACCATCCCCAGCATCGCCCTGCTCGCCTTCATGATCCCGCTCCTGGGGATCGGGGTGACGCCCGCGCTGGTGGCGCTCTTCCTGTACTCGCTGTACCCGATCGTCCGCAACACCTACACGGGGGTGAGGGACGCCGGTCCCGACGCCACCGAGGCCGCCCGGGCGCTGGGGATGACACCGGGGCAGGTGCTGCGCCACGTCCGGCTCCCCCTGGCCGCGCCCACCCTGATGGCGGGGATCCGCACCGCCGCCGTGATGAACGTGGGGACCGCGACGCTGGCCGCCTTCATCGGCGCGGGCGGCCTCGGCGACCCGATCGCCGCCGGGCTGGCGCTCTCCGACGCGCGGATGATCCTGTCCGGGGCGATCCCCGCCGCGCTCCTGGCGCTGGCGGTGGACGGGGTGCTGGGGGTGGCGGAAAGGTGGGTGCGGCCGCGGGGGGTGGCACCGTAGGCCCTCACCCCGGCGCTTCGCGCCACCCCTCTCCCAATCCTGGGAGAGGGGTTGTCGTGCCTCGTGGACGAGGGCCCGGAAGGGAGAGGGCGGGGGTGTCCGCAGGAAACGAATTTGTCTGAGCGAAGCGAGTTCATTCGTTTCCGGAGGATACCTCCGCACTCGACCGCCAGCGGAGGCGCCGACCCTACCGGGCCGGAGGAGCCGCGGCAGGAGCCGGACGCGGCGGAGGCGGCGGGCTGGTGAGGTCGAGCGCCACCTTCCACTCGCCCCCGGGCTTCCGCTCCCAGATGCGCACGTAGTTCCCCGCCCCGGCGCTCCCCGCCTGGTACCGTCCGTACACGTACCCGAAGTCGCCCGAGGCGGCCACGTCGGAGTGGGTGGGCGTCCACCCGGACTCCCCGCTCCGCTCCGCCAGCGCCGCACGCACCTCCGCCTTCCCCATCACCGGCTCCACCCCCTCGTGGTGCAGCCGGACGTCGTCCGCGGCGTGGGCCAGCAGCGCCGCCGCCCGCCCGCGCGAAGCGGACTCGGCGATCAGCCGCCGCTCCGCCGCCAGGAGCGAAGCCCGCGCCGCCGCGGTGTCCACCATGCGCGCGGGAGCCGCCCGGCGCGCGGACGCGGGCGGCTGCCAGTCCGGGTACGACCGGGTGGGCGTGGAGTTGGAGGTGCCGAGGTCCACCGCGAACTTCCACTCCCCGTCTGGCTGCCGGCGCCAGATGGTCATGTAGTGGCCGTACGCAGGCTTCGCCCCGGCCGCGTCGGGCTGGATCTCGAAGGGGCCGGTGGTGAACCCCAGGTCCCCCGCGGCGGAAACCTCTGCGAAGGCGGGGCGCCAGGTGAGCAGCACCGGCGGGTTGCGCCCTTTCTCCCACTGCTCCTTCGCGTTGGCGGGACCGCCCGGGCCGAACACCACCCCGTCGTCGGCGGCGTTGGCGAGGAAGGCGTCCTTCATCCCGTGGGCGGCGGACGCGGCGGAAAAGCCCTTTTCCGCGTTCACCAGCGAAAGGAGCGAGGTGTCCGCGGGGGCGCGTCCCTGCGCGGACGCCCCGGTGGCGCACACGAGGAATCCGAGCGCGGCGGCGATGGTTCGGTGCATGGACTGGCTCCGGCGGTGGGACGTATCGAAGGGAGTGGAAGAGACCGGAGCCCGGGGAGGAACGGGTGGATGGCGTGCTTCTAGACCAGCACCGGCACGAGATCGTCCGGCACCCCCGCGGCGTCCTTCGAAGGCTCCGGGGCGGCGAGGCGCTTCCGTTCAGGGCCCCGCTCGAAGAGAAGATATAGTGCCGGGGTCACCGTGAGCACCAGTACCGTCGAGCTGGCGAGCCCCCCCAGCAGCGCATAGCCCATCGCGTTCCAGATGTTCGCGTCCGCCGCCTCGCTGTACACCACCAGGGGGAGCAGCCCCAGGATGGTGACCGCGCTGGTCATCAGGATGGGGCGCACGCGCTCCAGCGTCCCCCGGACGATGGCCGGCTCCAGGAGGAGCCCCTCCTCGCGGCGGAGCTGGTTGACGTGGTCCACCAGGAGCATCGCGTTGTTCACCACCACCCCACCCATCATGATCACCCCGATGAACGCCTCGCGCGTGAAGCTGGCGTCGGTGAAGAAGAAGGTGAGGAAGACCCCGATCAGCGCCATGGGGACGGTGAGGAGGACGCAGAGCGGGAGCCGGATCGACTCGAAGAGCGCCGCCGTGACCATGAAGATCAGGAGGAGGGAGACGGCGAGCACCCCGTAGACCTGCTCCTGCTCCTCGCTCGACCACCTCCAGTCCTCCTTGCCGGTCACCTGGTACCCCGCCGGGAGGCGCGTGGCCCGGAGCACGCTCGCCTGGGTGCGGTCCCCCAGCTTGGCGGGGCCGCGGAACTCGTAGCTCACCGTGCGCTGGTACTGCTGGTCCTCGCGCAGGATGCGGCTCAGCACCTCGCGCTCCTCCAGCGTCGCCACGTCGCCCAGGCGAACCGCCTCCCCCGAGGGCGCGGGGATCAGCAGCTCCTGGAGTGCCAGCAGGTCCATCCGCTCCCGGTCGCCTGTGCGCACGATGAACCCCAGCTCCTCTCCTTCCAGGCGGAGCCGGTCCCGCCGCGACTGGCCGCCCACCGCCGCCGCCACCCGGCCCGCCACGTCGCGCGCCGAGAGCGAGTGCAGCGCCAGCCGCCGCCGGTCGATGCGCAGCACCACCTCCGTCGCCCGGTCGCGCGTGAACCAGGAGCCCGATGAGTTGGTGTCCACGTCCTGGATGCGGGGAAAGCGCTTCAGCCGCTCGCCCAGGTCCTCGGCGATCCGGCGCACCGTCTCGTAGTTGTAGCCCAGGACCTGGATGGAGTAGCTGGGCGGGCTCCCCCCGCCGCCGTAGAACGAGGGGCCGTAGCCGTAGACGCGCACCTCCGCCCCGCCGAAGAGGTGGCTGTACTCCTCCATCTGCTCCTTGATGGCCACCGGGACGTCGGTGTTCTTCAGCGAGTCGGGGAAGTCGACCACGATGCGCGCCGACTGCGGGCGCACGTTGGTGGTGAAGCGGGACACCTCGGGGAGCTGGCGGAGCCGCGCCTCGAAGAAGCGCGTCAGCTCGTCCGTGCGCTCCAGCTCCTCCCCGCGCGGGAGGTCGATGCTGATCCCGATGTACGACCGCTGGTTCCACCAGGGGCGCCAGACCGTGCCCCGGTCGACGTAGCGGTCGAACAGGTACCCCGAGCCGGCCAGCGCCAGCACCGACACGGCCACCACGCTCCAGGGGAAGCGGAGCGAGCCGCGGATCATCGCCCCGTACAGCCGGGTGTACGCCGGCTCCCGCTCGGGTACGGTGCGGACGGCCGGGACGGCGCGCGGGCCGCGCCACCGCTCCACCCGCAGCAGGCGTCCCGCGAGTGCGGGGATGAAGGTGAAGGTCACCAGGAGGCTCGCCACGTTGGTGAGCCCCACCACCACGGCCAGGGGGATGTAGAAGAGGCGCAGCTCCCCCTGCAGGTACACGAAGGGGATGAAGACGATGATGGTGGTGAGGGTGGCTGCGAGCACCGGGAGCACCATCTCCCGCGCGCCCCGCTCCGCCGCCTCCTCCGCCGAGTCTCCCAGCCGCCTGCGGCGGTACACGTTCTCCAGCACCACCACCGAGTTGTCGATCACCAGTCCGAACCCCATGGCCAGTCCCATCAGCGTGAGCACGTTCAGCGTGAGCCCGCCGAAGTAGATGAAGTTCAGGGTGATGAGGACGGAAAAGGCGATGCTGGAAAAGACGATCGCCGCCGAGCGGAGGGAGCGCAAAAAGAAAAGGAGGACCACGAACACGATGATCCCGCCGGAAAGCGCCCGGCCGCGCAGGTCGGTGAGCTGCGCGCGGATGGCCTCGCTCTCGTCGTCGTCCAGGATCAGCCGCACCCCCCCGGGGTGGAGCGGGGCGAGCGCCGCCACGCGCTCCTTCACGCGGTCCGCCACCGCCACGGCGTTGATCCCGGCCTCCTTCTGCACCGTGAACGACACCGCGGGGAAGCCGTCGATTCGGTAGTAGGAGAACGGCTCCTCGTACGTGTCGCGGACCACCGCCACGTCCTCCAGCCGGACGATCCGCCCGTGGTCGGTGAGGAGGGGGAGGCGGCGCACCTCGGCGGCGCCGCGAGCCTGCTGCCGGATGGCGACCGTGTACTCCGTGCCCCCTTCGCGCACCGTCCCCGCCTCGCGCACGTACTCCAGCTCGCCCACCCGCTGGCGGACGGTCTCCGGGTCCAGCCCCAGCGCCAGCGCCCGGTTGGGGTCCAGCTCGATCTCCAGGAGACGGTCGCGCCCCCCCTGCACCGATACATCCGCCACCCCCTCCACCTGGCGCAGCTCCGGGGCGACGACGTCGTTCACGTGCTGCCGCAGCGCCTCGGGCGTGTAGGGGCCGGTCACGGTGTAGCGCAGAAAGGGGCGGTTCTGCTCCTGGAACTCCTTGGGAACGTAGCTTTCCACGGTGGGACGGGCGGCGCCGTCGGGGAGGTCCTGGTCCAGCGCGGCCAGCCGCTCCGACAGCTCCAGCCGGACGAAGTCCATGTCCGTCCCGCGGGCGAACTCCACCTCGATGCTGGCGATCCCCGTCCCGTTCCGGTCCTCGGAGGTGGACGACACCTTCTCCACCCCTCGCACCTGCTGGATGGCCGCCTCCAGGGGCGAGGTCAGGAACGCTTCCGTGGCCTCGGGGGAGGCGCCGCGCCAGCTGGCGCTCACCGTCAGCCGGGGAAGCTCGGTGTCGGGGAGGAGCTCGATGGGGATGCGCACCCACGCCGCCACGCCCAGGAGGGCGACGGCCAGGTACGCCATGGCGATCGCGATGGGGCGGGAGATGGCGAGGCGGATCACGACCGCCCCCGCCGCAGCCCGCGGCCCGGGAGGGCCCCGGAAAGGACGCCGTTCCGGAGCACCGGGACCCCGTTGACCACCACGTGCCGCATCCCCGTGGAAAGCTGCATCGGCTCCTGGAAGGTGGCGTGGTCGCACACCGTGGCCGGATCGAAGACCACCAGGTCGGCGTAGAGCCCGGCCTTGAGGACGCCGCGGCCGTCCAGCCCCACCCGCCCCGCGGGGAGCGCGGTGAACTTGCGGACGGCCTCCTCCAGCGAGAGAACACGCCGCTCGCGGACGTAGTGGCAGAGGATGCGGGGGAAGGTCCCGAAGGTCCGGGGGTGCGGACGGAAGGGGCTCCCGGGACGCGGTACGGTCGCGCCCGCGTCCACCCCCACGCTCACCCACGGGCGGCGCATCACCTCGTCCACCCCGGCCTCCGACATGGAAAAGAAGGTGGCCGAGGTCCGCCCCTCGTCCTGGCGTACCAGGTTCAGGAGCAGGTCCTCGGCGTCCACGCCGCGCTCCCGGGCCACGTCGCTCAGCCGCCGGCCGACGTACTCCTCCAGCATCGGGTCCTGCACCCCGGCGATGCGGATGCTCCCCGGTCCGGTGCTGTCGGCCCCGGCGTGCCAGTCGGCCCAGCGGGCGCGGAGGTACGCCCGCAGGGTGTCGCGGACGGCCGGGCGCTCCAGGCGGGCGAGGAGGGAGTCGGTCCCCCCGGCGTTGACCCAGTCGGGGAGCACCGTGGCGAGCCCGGTGCTGGAGGCGGTGTACGGGTACTGGTCGGCCTCGACGTCCACGCGCCGCCCCCGCGCCCGCTCGATGCGCGCCAGCGCCTCCCCCACCTTCCCCCAGTTGCGGTTGCCGGCCGCCTTGAGGTGGTGCACCTGCACCCACGCGCCCGAGCGCTCCCCGATGGAGATCGCCTCGTCCACCGACTCCAGCAGGTGGTCTCCCTCCGAGCGGAGGTGGGTGGCGTACCCCCCGCCGTAGGTGGCCGCGACCCCCGCGAGCGCGGTCAGCTCCTCCCGGCTCGCGGAGGAGGCCGGCGGGTAGATCAGCGCGGCCGAGACCCCCATCGCGCCCTGCTTCATCGCATCGGAGACCAGCCCCTTCATCCGCGTCAGCTCGGCGGGGGTGGGAGCCCGGGCCGCCCCTCCCATCACGTACTCGCGGAGCGATCCGACGGCCACGAAGGTCCCCACGTTGATGGCCGTGCCGGAGCGCTCCAGCTCCCGGAAGTACCCGTCCAGGTCGGTCCACCGGGTCCGCTCGCGGTCGGCGGGGTTCAGCCCGCGCAGCGTGTTCTCGTTCACCGGGACCACGCTGGTCACCTCACCGGTGATCTCGGAGGTGATCCCCTGCGTCACCTTGGACACGGCCCGGCCGTCGCGGAGCAGCGTGTACTCCGACTGGCCCAGCATGTCGATGAATCCCGGGGCCACCACCATCCCGGTGGCGTCCAGCGTGTCCCGCGCCCGCGCGTCCGGGAACTCTCCCACCGCGGCGATGCGGTCGCCGCACACCAGCACGTCGCCGCGGAACCAGGGGCTCCCGGTCCCGTCCACCACGCTCCCGCCGCGCACCAGGAGGTCGTACACGGGGGCGCGGCCGAACCTTCCGCCGCAGCCGCCGGGGGACGCGCACCCTCCGGCCAGGACGGCCGTCAGGCACGCCAGGACCGCGCGGGAACGGGGGAGGCGGATCATGGCGAGGGGAACCGGACGTGGCTCAGTCACCCGAGACGAGGCCGGGAACGGCCTCACCGGCCGGGACGGGGACGCTCGCGGGGCTCGCCAGCCAGGCGCGCAGCCGCTCTTCCAGCTCCTCCAGCACGTCGTACGAGACCGGGATCACCACCAGCGTCAGCGCCGTCGCGCTCATCAGCCCGCCGAACACGGCGATGGCGAGGGGGGCCTGCAATTCGGCGCCGGGGCCGATCCCCAGCGCCAGGGGGAGGAGGCCGAGCATGGCGGTGACGGTGTTCATCACGATGGGGCGGAACCGGGCGTGCCCCGCGGCGAAGATCGCCTCCCGGCGGGTCATCCCCTCGCGCCGCATCTGGTTGATGAAGTCCACCTTGACCACGGCGTCGTTGTCCACGATCCCCACCAGGATCACCATCCCGATCAGGCTCATGGTGTTGATCCCCGCCCCCGCCACCCAGAGCGCCACCGTGGTCCCCACCGCGGCGAGCGGGACGGCCAGGAGGATGATGAAGGGGTGGAGGAACGACTCGAACTCCGCCGCCAGGAGCATGTAGACCAGGAGGAGGGCCAGGACGAAGGCGAGCGCCAGGTCGCGGAACCCCTTCCGCATCTCCTCGTTCTCGCCGCCCACCTCCGTGCGGAGCCCGTGCGGCGCCGGGACCGAGGCGAGCGCCGCCCGCACCGCTGCGGCCGCCTCGTCCACCCCACCCGAAGCCACGTCCGCCTGCACCACCACCACCCGGCTCTGGTCGATGCGCCGGATCTCCGAGGGGCCCGCGGCGGTGCGCACCGACACCAGCTCCCGCAGGGGGATTCCCTCCACCTCCAGCGTCTCGAGCGTTTCCAGCGAGCGCCGCTCCGCCTCCGGGAGACGGACCACCACGGGGACCTTGCGGTCGAAGTCCACGAACTCGGTGGCGGTCTCCCCCTTCATGTACGCCTCGACCGTCTGCGCCACCCGGCGCGGGTCGATCCCGTACTGCGCGGCCCGCTCCCGGTCGATCTCCACCCGCACCTCCGGCTGCCCCATCTCCGTCCCCAGGCGCACGTTGGTGACCTGGGGGAGGTGGGCGAGCCGCCCCTCCACCCGCTGCGCGTAGGCCAGGGCGGCGCTCGGGTCCTCGCCGCGCACCCGCACCGCCAGGTCTGACTCCCCGCCGCCCAGGAGCCGCCCCAGGGCGGTGGCCTGCCCCGACTCCAGCGCCAGCGTCCCGGGGGGAAAGGAGTCGAAGGCGGGGCGCAGCCGGCGCAGCGTCGCCGCGGTGGATGCGCCGGGGCGGAGGCGCACCTCCAGGGTGGCCGTGTGCGTCCCGCTCTCGGACTCGTCCATCCCCGCGATCGCCGTCTGCCGGCCGACGCGGGTGAACACCGCCTCCACGGCCGGGTCCGCGCGCAGCGTCCGCTCCAGGCGCGCCGCCTCCACGGCCGTCCGCTCCAGCGGCGTCCCGCGGACCAGCTCCATCCGCGCCCGGAAGGCACCCTGGTCCACGTCGGGGAGGACGCTCCGCTCCAGCGACATCCCCACCCCCAGCCCCACCAGGAGGAGGAGGAATGCCACCCCCAGCGTCGCCCCGCGGTGGCGCATCCCCACCTCCAGGAGCCGCTCGTACGCCGCGGTGAAGCGGGTGAAGCCGCGGTCGAACGCGTCCAGCGGGCGGGCCAGCAGGCGCGCCACGGCCCCCGGCCGGCGCCCGGACCTGCCGCCCTCGCCGTCGCTCCAGCGCCCGGCCATCATGGGGAGGAGGGTGACGGCCACCCCGATGCTGGCCAGGAGCGAGAAGGCCACCGCCAGCGCCAGCGCCCCCAGCAGCTCCCCCGCGACGCCCTGCACGTACAGGATGGGACCGAACACCGCGATGGTGGTCAGGGTGGAGGCGGTGATGGCGCGCTGCACCTCCTCCGCCCCCAGCGACGCCGCCGCGGCCGCCCCCAGCCCCCGCTCCCGGTGCCGGAAGATGTTCTCCAGCACCACGATGGAGTTGTCCATCAGCATCCCCACCCCCAGCGCCAGCCCGCCCAGGCTCATGATGTTGAGCGAGACGCCCGCGGCCTGGAGGAGCGCGAAGGTGGCGATCAGCGAGATGGGGATGGAGAGCGCCACCGCGATCGGGTAGCGCACCTCGCGGAGGAAGAGAAAGAGCACCAGGAAGGCGAGGATCCCGCCCAGCACCACCTCCTGCACCACGTTGGCGAGGGCGTCGGAGATGAAGCCGGCCTGGCTCATCGCCACCTCCAGCTTCACCTCCGGGTACTCGCGGCGAAGCTGGACCAGCGTCCTTTCCACCTCCTCCGACACCCGGACGGTGTTCGCCTGGGGCGCCTTGAACACCAGGAGCCCCACCGCCTCCTGTCCGTTGTAGCGGGCCAGCGACTCGCGCTCGTGGAAGCCATCGGTCACCCGGGCCACCTCGCGGAGAAGGACCTCCCCGCGCGACGAGGCCGCCGGCGCCCCCCCGTCCCGCGCCCCCGTCCCGTCCAGGGGGATGGGGACCTCGCCGATCTCGGCCACGCTCTGGAACTCGCCGAGCGTGCGGAGCGAGTAGCGGTAGCGCCCGCGACGGATGGTGCCGCCCGGCGCGCTGGCGTTGGCGGCGTCCAGCGCCTTCGCGATCTGCTCGATGGTCAGCCCGTGGCTTTCCAGCAGCCGGGGGTCCACCTCCACCTGGATCTCCCGCTCCAGCCCGCCCGTTACCGTGGCCTGCGCCACCCCGTCGATCTGCTCCAGCCGCCGCCGGAACACCGTTTCCGCCAGCTCCTTGAGCGCGGGGAGGTCGCGGCTCCCCGCCACGCTCAGCGCCATCACCGGCTCGCTGCGGGGGTCGGTGCGGAGAACGGTGGGGCGGGAGGCCAGCTCGGGGAGGGCGTCACGGATGTTGTCCAGCTTCTCGCGCACGTTCAGCGCGGCGAAGTCCATGTCCGTCCCCCAGGCGAAGCGCACCGTCACCAGCGAGCTCCCCTCGCGGCTCACGCTCTCCACCTTCTGCACCCCGGGAACGGTGCTGACCGCCTGCTCCACCGGCTCGGTGAGGAAGCGCTCCACCTCGGCCGGGGCCACGCCGGTGTTGGTGGTGTAGACCACCAGCCGCGGGTAGGCGACGTCGGGGAGGAGGTCGATGGGGAGACGGACGAAAGACAGGATCCCCAGGAAGACCACACCGAGGAAGAACATCGTCACCGCCACGGGGCGGCCGATCGCGGCCTTGGGAAGGGACATGGGCCGGGGTCTCCGCTAGGGGCGGACCGGGGTGCCCACCTGCTCTTCCAGGCTCGCCAGCGCGTCGGCGAACTGGAAGCGGGCGCTCAGCGCGTCGCGCTCCGCCTGTGCGGCGCGGTCCACCACGCTCTGCAGGTCGATGAAGCGGATCGCGTTCACCCGGTACTGCTCGCGCGCCAGCTCCAGGCGGTCCTGGCTCAGCTTCGCGGCGCGCTCGGCGAGCTGCGAGCCGCGGAAGGCGTTTTCCAGGTCGATCAGGGCGCCGCGCACCCCGCGCTCCACGGACAACCGGGTGGAGCGGAGCGTTTCCTGGGCGCGCGCTCGCGTGGCTTCGGCCTGCGCCACCTGCGTGGAGCTGCGGTACTGGTCGAAGACGGGGAGGGAAACGGTGAAGCCGAGCGACAGGAGCCGGTCCGCGTGGGAGGAGGGGTCGAAGATGGTGAACGCCTCCGAGTCTCCGCCGTACACCGAGCGGCTCAGGCCGGTGCGTGCGGCCAGGACCGGCCAGCGCTGCCCGCGCGAGACGCCCACCCGGTGCTCCGCCGCCGTCACCGCCGAGGCCGCCCCCGCCAGGCGCGGCTGTACCCGCAGCGCCAGCGCCACCACCGAGTCGGCGCGGAGCCCGGAGGGGTCGAACACCGGGACCGGCTCGCTGGTGAGCCGCGCGTCCGCGGCCTCGATCACTCCCATGGCCTCTCCCAGGGCGAGCTTGGCCTTGCGGGCGTCGCCGCGCGCCTGCTCCACCACCTGCTCCTGGCGCGCCACCTCCACCTCCGCCCCCAGCACCTCGGTCATCCCCTGCGCGGCGATCCGGAACAGCCGCTGGGTGGCTTCCAGCCGCTCCCGCGCCGAGGCCAGGAGCCGCTCCTCCAGCTCAATCATCCGCTCCGCGCGCACCGCGGCGTGGTAGCGGCGGGTGACCTCGGCGCGCACCACGTCGCGCTCGACCGCCACCTGGGCCGTGGCCGACGCCCTGTCCGCGCGGCTGGCCCTCACCTCCCCCACACGGCCACGCTCGAAGATCGGGATGGAAACGTCCACCCCCTGCGAGGCGTTGCTGGTGACCTGCTCCGTGGCCTGCTCCGAGGGGAGCGGCTTCCCGAACGGGTCGCGCCCTACCCAGGTGCGCGCCGAGCTCCCCCCCAGCGAGAAGCTGGTGCTCACGCCCGGGAGGAAGGCACCGAAGCTCTGCCGCTGCCGCGCCTCGGCCACCCGGACCTCGGCCTGCGCGCTCCGGTACTCGGGGTTGCTTTCCTCGGCGATGCGCAGGGCGTCTTCCAGCGCCAGCCGCCGCGGGGGCTCCTGCGCGGCGAGCGGGGCCGCGAGCAGGAGCACGGGGAGGATGCGGACGTACTTCATCGAGGTGCGTCGGAGAGGGGAACGGGGGAGCACGGCCCGGCTACTGGGGCCGCCCACCCGCCTTCTTCACGTCCTCCACCAGGCGGACGCGCGCGTCGTGGATCAGGGTGTAGTGTCCGTCGCTGAGCACCGTCTCTCCCGGCGCCACGCTGTCCGT
>JAFAYN010000381.1 GCA_019240375.1 Gemmatimonadota bacterium | reverse complement strand
CGGGGGAGCACCTCGGGCGGGATCCCCGGCCCGTCGTCCTCCACCACCAGCAGGCACTCCTTCCCGCCGGCCCCCAGCTCCACGCGCAGGCGCACCGTCCCGCCCGCCCCCACGGCCTGCGCGGCGTTGATCACCAGGTTGGTGACCACCTGCTCCAGCCCGGCCCGGTTCATCTCCACGTAGACGTCGCCGGGGATCGCCTCCCCCACCAGCCGCGCGCCGTACCCTTCCACCTGCGGACGGGTGGCGCGGACCACCCACTCCACCAACTCGCGGACGGCGACCGGTTCGCGGCGCTCCTCCCGCCCGCGCACGAAGGAAAGGAGGTCGCGGACGATGGCGCGGGAGCGCTGCGCCTGCTGCCGGATCACCCCCAGCGCCTCCGCGTCGGCCGGGGGGCGGGGATCTTCCAGCAGGTCCTCGGCGAAGTGGAGGATCGCGGACAGCGGGTTGTTCAGCTCGTGCGCCACCCCCGAGACCAGCTTTCCCAGCGCGGCGAGGGTCTCGGCGCGGCGCAGGCGCTCCTCGTCGCGCCGGCGATCGGTGACGTCGGTGATCACCCCCAGTACCCTCCGGGGGGTGCTGTTGTCGAGGGGGTAGCCGCCGCGCTCGTGGAGGGAGCGGTAGCTCCCGTCGCGGTGCCTGAAGCGGTACTCCAGCTCGAACTCGCCCCCGTCGTCGATCACCCGCCTCACCTCGCGCAGGACGGCCTCCCGGTCGTCCGGGTGGAGGCGCTCCGCCCACTCGTCGAGCGTCGTCCCCATCTCCTCCGGAGTGTAGCCGAGCACCGCCTGCAGGCTCTCCCCCCAGAGAAGCTGGTCGATGGACTGGTCCCACTCGTACACCACGATCCCCCCGGTGCGGACCGCCACCTCGAACCGGTTCTTCCACGCCGCGATCACCTGCTCGCGCTCGCGCCTCTCGGTGACGTCGCGGACGATGGCGAGCACGCCCACGATCTTCCCGCCGTCCAGGATCGGCGTGTTGGTGCACCAGATCCAGCGCACCTCCCCGTCCTTGCGCCGGTAGCGGACCTCGTAGTGCGTGGGGGTCCCCACCGCGCTGAGATGGAAGTGTTCCTTCCCGTGCCCCAGGTCTTCCGGGACGATGAACTCGTCGAAGGGTTGCCCCAGCAGCTCTTCCTGCGTGTACCCGGACTGGGCGAGCACCGACGGGTTCACGTCCAGGAACCTCCCCTCCACGTCGAAGGTGAAGATCATGTCGGGCGCGGTGCGCACCAGGAGCCGGTACCGCTCTTCCGAGTGCCGGGCCGACCGTTCGGCGTCGATCAGCCGCCGGGTGCCACGGTGCACCAGCAGGTAGAGCATGACCCCGGTGATCGCGACGAACACGCACCCCTTCAGGGTGGCGAGCCAGACGTACTCGCGGACCGAGGGGGCGAGCGCCGCCAGGAGCTGGTCGGAGGTCAGGATCCAGAGGGTGGCGACGACCACGTAGACGATCGCGACCTTCCGGGAAAGCCGTGCTCCTTCCACGGTCTGCGGTTCCTTGGGGGGGACGGCCATGCGCTTCGTGAACTGCGGGAGAAAGGTGTGGCGGTGCCGGGTTCCGGCAGGGACGCGCGGACGTGGCGGCCGCGCGTTTCGGGCGATCCTGTGCATCACGACGGGCGGATCCCGCCCTTCGCTGCGTCCGCGGGACGGAAACCCGACAGAGCAGGGAATGTCGTGTCTCATACGCTATCGCACGGCATACCCCCGGGGCAAGAGCAGGCGGCTTTTCACCGGCCTTCTTTGCACCATTGCGGACGGGACGGCGCGGTGTACGCGCCCGTGCCCCGCGGGCCGTTGCCAGCGAGGCGGATCGGACGCATACTTGTGCGGTGCAGTCGGTTCCACCTTCCCGGCCTTCCCACGCAGATCCTCCATGTCCCACTCCGATCCCCGCGCCACCATCACCCCCGATGCGTTCGCCGTCGCCCCGGAGCTGCTCGGGCTCCCGCTGGCGGGCCCGTGGCGCCGCTTCTGGGCGATGATGATTGACCTCCTCCTGGTCGCCTGCCTGGTGCACGCGGGCGGCGGCGTCCTGTTCGGCCTGGCCGCCGCAGTCGTCTTCTTCCGGGTGGCGCGGCGCACCGAGGCCGGGCGCTTCCTCCCGCGCAGCGTGCGCGCCGGCTTCGCCGTGCTGGGGGCGCTGGTGCTGTTCAGCGTGGCGCACTCCCTGTGGGGGCGGGTGACGGAGCGGGGCGAGGAGGCTGCGGCGAAGAAGATCCGCGCGGTCGCCACCCTGGCGGCCGACGGGGAGGACGAGAAGGGGGCGTCGCGAAAGGTGGTGGGGAACGCGCTCCTCGCCGGCGCGGACCTGGTCTCGCTGCAGGGCGCCGAGAACGAGCAGCAGGCGCTGGAGCGCGCGAACCGGTTCGCGGACCGGCTGCGCCGGCAGGGGGTGGCGCCGGAGGGGGTGCGCGACGCGCTCGACGGCGTGGCGGACGTCGAGAACAAGCCGTGGGTGGCGAGCGCGGTGCGCCGGGTGATGGACCGGACGGACGGGGCGCCGAAGGTCGCCTCCCCCGATTCGCTAGCGAGCGCGTACGCGGCGGCGCTGCATCGCTCCGACACCGCCGCCGTCCGCGCGCTCCGCCCCCGCCTCGTCGGCGCCTTCGCGGGCGAGCCCCTGCGCCGGGCCGACCG
This sequence comes from Gemmatimonadota bacterium, assembly GCA_019240375.1. Taxonomy (GTDB): domain Bacteria; phylum Gemmatimonadota; class Gemmatimonadetes; order Longimicrobiales; family Longimicrobiaceae; genus JAFAYN01. The sequence goes on along the minus strand of JAFAYN010000381.1, from coordinate 1,406 downwards.
GAAGGTCCGCCAGCTGACCGACAAGAACGCGAAGCTGCAGGACGAGCTGGAGGAGGCGAAGGAGAGCCACGGTCTGCTGGACCTGATCGGCAAGGTGGCCGACGACCTGGGGCTCGGCTTCGGGTGGACGGGGTTGTACTTCACCGCCTTCCTGGCGGTGTGGGGCGGGCAGACCCCGGGGAAGCGTCTGCTGGGGATGCGGGTGATGCGGCTGAACGGGGCACGGATCGGGTGGTGGGCCGCCTTCGAGCGCTTCGGCGGGTACGCGGCCTCCATCTTCACCGGGCTCCTGGGCTTCGCGCAGATCTTCTGGGACCACAACCGGCAGGCGCTGCACGACAAGATCTCCGAGACGGTGGTGGTGCGGGTGCAGTAGCTCGTCCTGCTGGGGATCCGGCGCGATTCTTGACAACCGGGGGTGCCAGAACCAGGGACCGGAGCGGCGAAGTCGCCCCCGGTCCCGCCCGCGCACCCGGAGGGAGCGATTTCGGCCGAACGCCCGGCGGCACCCCACCCACGCATCCCCACCTTCGAGGTGGCGGACGAGTCGGAGCACCGCGTCCTCGCCCGCTGGCGGCGCAACGTGGGCTCGCCCGTCGCACTCGACCTGGCGCCCCCGGCCCCGCAGCGGATCCGGGGGCTGGACGTGCTGTGCTGGAACCTCAAGGTGGGCGGGGCGCGGCTGGACGCGCTGCTGGGACGGCTGCGGGAGGGGGAGTTCGGCGGGGCGGGGACCGATCCTGAGCGCCCGCTGGTGGTGCTGGCCCAGGAGGCGTACCGCGCCGACGAGTCGGTTCCGGAGCGGGTGGTGGAGAGCGGGGCGGAGGGCGGCGACCTGACCCCGCCCGACGCGGAGGACGTGGTGGCGGTCGCGCGGCGCCAGGGGCTCAGCCTGCGCTACGCCCCGTCCATGCGCAACGGCGCCGCCCGCAGCGACCGGGGGAACGCTGTGCTGTGCACCACCGCCATCGGGCACGCGCACGGCTTCGCGCTCCTGTACCTGCGCCAGCGTCGGGTGGCCGTGGCCGCCGAGGTGCACGGGGTGCCGGGGTTGACGCTGGTGAGCGCGCACCTGGACACGCACCGCCGCCCCTTCGCGGGCGACTCGGACAGCTACGTGCCGGGGGGCGCACGCGCCGAGCAGGCGCGGCGGCTGGCCGAGGCGGTGGTCCGGCGCGACGGGCCCGGCGGGGTGATCCTGGGCGGGGACTTCAACACCCCGCTCGGGCACTTCGACCCCGCCTACCGCGCCCTGGTCCGTGCCGGGCTGACCCCCGCCCGGCGGGCGCGCCGCTGGCTCCACACCCACCACGGCCCGGTCCGCTTCCTCCTGGACCACCTCCTGTACCACAGCGCGTCGGGGCACCTGGAGTCCGTGGTCGTGACGCGGCTCGACGAGCACCCCG
>JAFAYN010000289.1 GCA_019240375.1 Gemmatimonadota bacterium | reverse complement strand
CCCCGGGCGAGCCGGTGCCGGAGGAGCGGGTGCGGCGCGGGCCGCGGATCGGGATCACGCGCGCGGCGGAGCTGCCGCTGCGCTTCTGGGTGGGCGGGGATCCACACGTATCGAAGTAGCACACGCATCGAGGCGGGAGAGCGCATGGAGGACCGGGACAACCTGCTGGACTTCGCCACGCGCGTCGCGGAGGGCGCCGGCCGGATCACGCTGGAGCACTTCGGGCGGGCGGCGGTGGAGTTCAAGGGCGACGGGAGCGAGGTGACGGCGGCGGACCATGCGGCGGAGGCGTACGTCCGCTCCGAGCTCGCCGAGGCGTTCCCGGACGACGGGATCGTCGGGGAGGAGGGGGACGACGTCCCCTCGCGCAGCGGGCGGCGGTGGATCGTGGACCCGATCGACGGGACGCGCTCCTTTTCGTGCGGGGTGCCGCTGTACGCGGTGCTCCTGGCGCTGGAGGAGGAGGGGCAGCCCACGCTGGGGTGCTGCCACTTCCCGGCTCTCAGGCAGACGCTGGTCGCCGCGGCGGGGGCGGGGGCGTGGACCGGCGGGGAGCGGGCGCGGGTGTCGGAGTGCGAGACGCTGGCCGACGCGCGCCTGGCGACTTCGGGGTTCGAGTACTGGCGCGACCGCTCCAGCGACGCGGACCGCGCGGGGTGGGAGCGGCTGGTGCGGGCTACGCGCTTCGCCCGCACCTGGGGCGACGCATACGGGTACTTCCTGGTGGCGACGGGGCGGATCGACCTGCTGGCGGACCCGATCTGCGGATCGTACTGGGACTACGCGCCGATGATCCCGGTCTTCGCCGAGGTGGGCGGCGGGTTCACCACCTTCCGCGGGTCGGCGCTTTCGCCCGGGAGCAGCGTGCTCGCGAGCAACGGGCGGCTGCACGAGGCGGCTTCACGGGTGCTGCTCGGCTGAGTCTGGAACGCGCCTTGCCGGTCGGTTCCCGGTCCGAACGGACTGAGACGGTTCGGGGACAGTCACGACATCGGGAGGGGTGGAACCATGGCGGTCTTCAAGTCGATGGAGCTGGTGGGGACGTCCGGGCAGAGCTTCGACGACGCGGCGCGGTCCGCGGTGAAGCGCGCCGGGGAGACGATCCGGGACCTGGAGTGGATGGAGGTCATCGAGCAACGTGGTTACATCAAGGGCGGCGAGGTGAACGAGTACCAGGTCAAGGTGCGAGTGTGGTTCAAGCTCGAAGGTAGCGAGTGAGGTCGTAGGGTTTTCCAGCGGCTCCAGGGGTGTCGTGGTGGGCCGGGGCGTCTCCATGTGGGAGGCGGTCCGGCTCGCTCGTTTTCGGGGTGAGTGTGGTGTGTGATGGCGGGCCGCTCCAGAGCCCGGCAAACAGCCGCCGGTCTCTTCCGCGGGGCTGGGGAGCCTCACGAAACTGCCGTGAGTCTCCCCAGCCCGGAGTGAGCCCCGGAAACTGCCCGGGTCTCCCTCCGAACAGGATTTGTGGGAAACTGCGGAAACTGCGAACGGCGGGGTTCGTCGTGCCGTTGAGCCCCTCCCCTGCAGGCGGGGGAGGGGTTTGGGGAGGGGGCTAGGCCCGGGTCAGCATCGAAGTTCAGTCGGCGCAGCAGGCCCTCACCCCCGACCCAATGCTGGGAGAGGGGAGCACTACGTTGTCTTTTGCTACTCCCGCAGCTCCACCGTGTCCACCCGCCCCGATGCCAGGTCGATCACCCGCAGCGCGTGGTTGTTTGTGTCCGCGACGTAAGCGCGCTTCCCGTCCGGAGCGATGCTGATCCCACCCGGCTCCCAGAACCTCGCTTCGTCCGTCGCGCCGTCCACCAGCCCCCGCTCTCCCGTCCCCGCGAACGCCCTCGCCTCCCTCGTGGCCGGGTCCACCCGCTTGATGCGGTGGTTGTAGGTGTCCGCCACCAGCAGCACGCCTTCCGCCTCCCACCACGCCACCCCCAGCGCGTGCTGCAGCCGCACGTCGTCTCCCACGCCGTCGCGGTCGCCGAAGTCGAACAGCCCGGTTCCCACCACGGTCCCGGTCTCCGCGCCCGGGAGCGCGTAGCGGATCGCGGACGCTTCCGCGTCCGCGAAGAAGATCCTGCTCCCGTCCGTCGCCAGGCCGCTGGGCTGCGCCAGCGCGGCCATCGGGAGCGGGGCGTCGTACAGCTCCTCCGCCCCCGACCCGGTGAACACCTCCGCTTGCCCGGTCGCCGGGTCGATACGCCAGAGCTGGTGCGGGCCGGCCATCGCCACGTACAGCCCTCCGTCCTTCCAGAGCAGGTCCCAGGGCGAGTTCAGCGGCGTTGCCAGGGTGGGGCCGTCGGTGCTCCTGCGGCGGGCCTGCGCTCCGGTGCCGGCCACGGTGCGCACCTCGCCGGTGCCGAGATCCACCGCGCGCACCAGGTGGTTTTCCGTGTTGGCCACGTACAGGGTGTTCCCGGCCAGCGCCAGCCCGTGCGGCGCCCGGAACATGGCCTCGTCCGCGCCACCGTCGCGCCACCCGGCCTTGCCGCTCCCGAAGACCCTCACCACCCTGCCGGTGCGTCCGTCCTCGTCCAGCGCCACCTCCAGCAGGCGGTGGTGACCGGTGTCGGACACGAACAGGCGCCCTTCCGCGGCGTGTACCTTGGCGGGGAAGCGGAGCACGCCGGGCGTGGGTGCGCTCGCCGCCGGCTCGCCGCGCGGAAAGGGGGTGCCCGTCCCGAGTGTCCCGGCGGCACGCGCGTCGGCCAGGATTCCCTCCAGGATGGGGGCTAGCTCCGTCGCCAGGATCTCCCCGGCGTACGACCCCAGGTCGTAGCCGGTGGGGGAGACCACCACCAGCGTGGGCCAGGCGTTCACCGTGTACTCGCGCCAGGTGCGGAACTGCCAGTCGTTGAGCACCGGGTGGTCCACGCCCAGCCGCTCGCACGCGCGGGCGATGTTCGCGGAGTCGCGCTCGTTGATGAACTTCCCGGAGTGCACGCCGACCACCACCACCTCGTCCGGGAACCGCCGCTCCAGCTCGCGCAGTTCGGGGATCATGTGGATGCAGTTGATGCAGCCGTAGGTCCAGAAGTCGAGGACCAGAACCTGGCCGCGGAAGTCGGCCAGCGACAGCCTGCGGCCGCCGGTGTTGATCCACTCCAGCTCGGGACGGAAGTCGGGGGCGCGCACGGCCATGGGCGGGTCGGGGTGAGTGGAGGAGGCTCGGTTGGCGGATTTCAAGTCTCTGGAATACAACGGTTTGGCATGATCTTCGCACTTGGGCTGGGCGTTCGCAAGCATCGGCAACCACCCGGAAATGAAGGCATATGTCACTGATACGTAAGGGAAGCATCGCGGTCGTGCTGGGGCTGGCGTGTGGGCCCGCGCACGCGACCGTGGTGCCGGCCCAGCAGACGCAGGACACCATCTCCAGGGTCGCCACCGCCGCTCCCACCTCCCGCAAGGCCGAACCGGTCCGGCTGCGGGTGGACCTGTCGGAGCGGACGCTGTACGTCATGCGCGGGGACGAGACGGTGCGCGAGTACCCGGTGGCCATCGGCCAGCCGGCGCACCCCACGCCCGAGGGGACCTTCCACATCCGGCGGCTGGTCTGGAACCCCGCCTGGGTCCCGCCCGACGCCGGGTGGGCGCGTGGCAAGACGCCCAAGGCACCGGGGCACCCGAACAACCCCATGGTGAAGGTGAAGATCTTCTTCCAGGAGCCCGACTACTACATCCACGGGACCCATGCGGTGGACTCGCTGGGGCAGGCGGAGTCGCACGGGTGCGTCCGCATGCGCAACTCCGACGTGGTCGACGTCGCCCGGATCGTGATGGAAAGCGGCGGCTCGCCCCGCCCGCCGAGCTGGTTCCAGCGGGTCCTGAACCGGGTGCGCTCCACCGAGGAGGTGCGCCTGTCCGACCCCGTGGTCGTCGAGGTCCGGGAGTAGGCCGGTCCGTCCGCGCGGCCCCGGGACTCCTCAGAGTCCCGGGGCCGCTCCCTTTCTCACCCCGTTCCTCCAGCGCGCCCCATGCACCTGGTCCAGCTCTTCCTCACCCTCCGCGACAACCGGAACCAGCCGTTCGACCACGCCCTCTTCGAGCGGGTGCGGCGCGAGCTGGTCGAGCGCTTCGGCGGGATCACGGCGCACCAGCGCTCGCCGGCGCAGGGCGTGTGGAAGGAGCCCGACGGCGACGAGAACCGCGACGAGATCGTGATCTTCGAGGTGATGGCGGAGGAGCTGGACCGCGGCTGGTGGAAGGCGTACCGCGAGGAGCTGGAGGAGCGGTTCCGGCAGGAGGAGATGGTGGTGCGCGCCATCCCCATCGAGACGCTGTAGCGGGGCCGCCGTCCGTGAAAGAAGTCGAGGCCGCACCCCTCGCGGGATGCGGCCTCGATGCTCGTGCGCAGGCGTGGTGGCTAGCGCGACTTCTTCGCCGTGGACTTGCTGGCGGTCTTGGTCGCGCCGCCGGTGCTCTTCTTCGCGGTGCTGCCGCCGCCCGAGCTCTTCTTGGCGGTGGACTTGGTGGCGGCGCCGGAGCTTTCGCGCGTCTGCTTGGTGGCCGCGGCGCGCGTCTTGGCGGCGCCGGTGGTCTTCGCCGCCTTGGCCGTCTTGGAGCCCCCCGCCGACTTGGAAGCGCCCTTCCGCCCCCCCGAGCCGCCGCCGGTCGAAGCGCTTTCCTTCAGCCCCTTCCCCGGCGAGAACGACACGGTGGTCCGCTCCGGGATCTGGATCTGCAGCCCGGTGCGCGGGTTCCGCCCGGTGCGCGCCGCCCGCTTCTTGGAGGTGAACTTGCCGAAGCCGGGGATGGAAAGGTGCCCCGCCGTGTTCACCGCCTCGGAGATCGCCCCACCCGCCGTGTCGAAGATGGCATCCACTGCACGTGCCGCCGCTGACCTGCTCATCTCGGCCTTTTCGGCCACCATTGCGATGAACTGCGACTTGTTCATGTGTCGGCCTCCGGAAGGCGGTGGGTGACGCGGTATGTCCGC
>JAFAYN010000270.1 GCA_019240375.1 Gemmatimonadota bacterium | reverse complement strand
GTCGGGCTGACCGGGCCGATCCTGGTCGGCTCGCTCCCGGAGGGGTGGACCTGGACGATCCCGCTGCACGACGGGACCACCAGCGTCGGGCTGGTGATGCACGAGAAGGCGTTCCAGGAGCGCCGCCGCACCGAGTCGATCCAGGAGATCTACACGGACGGGATCGCCCGCTCGCAGGTCGCCTCCGACGCCGTCGCGTCCGCCGAGATGGTTTCCGCGCTCCGCACCGAGGGCGACTACTCGTACCTGTCCGAGATCCTGGCCGGGCCGGGGTACTTCATGTCGGGCGACTCGGCGGCCTTCCTGGACCCGCTCCTTTCCTCCGGGGTGCACCTGGCCACCTACAGCGGGATGCTGGCGGCGGCGGCCATCTCCAGCATCTTCCGCGGCGAGATCGGCGAGGAAGAGGCGGTGAACTTCTACAGCACCTGCTACCGCGAGCACTACCTGCGCTGGATGCTGATCGTCTCCACCTTCTACAACCAGTACTCCGGCAAGGAAAGCTACTTCTGGGAGGCGCAGCGGCTCAGCACGGGCGACCTGAACGCGGCGGACGCGAAGTTGGCCTTCACGAACGTGGTGGCCGGGATCGAGGACCTCAAGGAGGCCAACCAGACCGAGCTGCTGAAGGAGGTCTCCACCCGCATGCGCGAGAACCTGAGCCACAACCCGGTGGAGGGCGCCGCCGAGGGCGACGACGCGCACGCCACGCCGTTCTCGGACCTGATCAAGGAAGAGGACCTTCGCTGCCTCCCGGCGGCGATGGGCTTCCACGTAGTCACCAAGCCCCGGCTAGGGATCGCCCGGGTGGAGGAGCCGGCGCTGGCCCCCGCCTGACGCGGCCCGCGGCGAGGGAAACACGAAAGCCCCGGCGATGCGCCGGGGCTTTCGTGTTTTCGGGCTTCCTCCGCTACCGGGCCCCGGCGGGGTCCTCCACCCGCACCCGGTCCGTCGCCCCCCGCCCGAAGGTCTCGGGGTGGTACATCTCCTCGGCGCGCGCCGGGGGGACCACGAACGCGCCGGGGGTGGTGGCCCGCGCCAGGTAGGTGTAGGTGTACGTCCCCGCGGGGAGAAGCGAGGTGAACGCCTCGGCGCGGTCGTCGTGCAGGTTCTGGTGCTCCCACCAGGCGCGCCGCCACCCGAAGTCCGCCGGCCAGGGGCGGCCGGGGTCCCCCGCCTCGGGCGGCGCGCTCTCCGTCCCCCGCAGCTCGGGGTTCTGCGCTTCGAACCCGGCGGGGAGCGGGTCCACCAGCGCCACGTGCACCCGACGCGCGGGGGCGGTCATCGTCACCCGGACGCGTACGCGGGCGCCCGGGCGCACCCACCACGTCCCGTCCGCCCCTCGGCGAACGTCGGCGGAGTCGTCCACCGCCTCGTACGCGCGCTCCACCGCGAACCCCTGCTGCGCCGCCGCCAACGTCAGCGAGGCCGGGGCGTAGCGCACCCCCGCCCGGTAGTACATCCGCCCCGCCCCCTCCTTGGCCACCGTCAGGTCGGTGAGCGAGTCGCCCGCCGCCAGCACCCGCATGGGGACCTCGGTGTGGCTGCGCTCGGTGGTGCGGCCGGCGAAGCGGTGCCCGCCCAGGTAGCGCTCTCCCAGCCAGGCGCGCGCCAGGAAGTCGGGGGTGGTCCGCTCGTAGGCGGCGAAGTAGCGGTCCAGCGCCAGGAGCACCCAGGCGTTCTCCTGCGTGCTCTCCCACCTCCCGCGGCGGCGCTGCTCCAGGAGGCCGCGGACCAGCTTGGGGACCAGGTCGCTCCCCGGGTCGGCGGCCATCAGCGCTTCCAGGAGGACGGCGTCGGTGCGGCGGGAGGAGTGGAGCACCAGGTACTCCCCCTCGCCGTACGAGGTGGCGAAGGTGGCGGTCGCCGCCGTTTCCGTGGCCCGGTTGCGCAGCTCGCGCAGCAGGGTGTCGGCGGTGGCGCGCCGGTTCGGGTCGGCGGCCAGGGTGGTGAGGAGCCACCCCTTCGCCTCCAGCGTCAGCGAATCGGCTCCAGCGCGCGCCAGCAGGGCGCGGGCGCCCGCGGGAGCCCCGGCGTCGCCCATCCGCCCGCGGACGTACAGGGCGTACGCCTCCACGGCGCCACGGACGCGCGGCGGGTACCACGCCGGGACGTTTCGGTCCACCTGGCGCAGGTAGGCGGTGGCGCGCTGCAGGGTGGGCTCGGGGACGGCGAACCCCTTTTCCCGTGCCCGCTGCAGGGCGTGGGCGACGTGCAGGCTGACGAAGGGCCACGAGGGCTCCCCCTTCCGCCAGAAGCCCCACCCGCCGTCGTCGTTCTGCAATTCCACCAGGGCGGCCACGTCCCGATCGACCGAAGCCTGCAGCTCCGCCGGGGGCGGGAGCCCCTCGGCGCGGAAGGCGGTGAGCACGTCGCGCAGCGAGGCCACGGACATCAGGCGCGAGGCCATCTGCTCGGAACACTCGAACGGGTAGCGCACCAGGTACAGCAGGGCGTCGGTCAATTCCTGGAGCGCGGTGGAGGAGGTGGTCACCTCCAGCCCGCCGAAGCCGGGGAGCACCCCGGTGGGGACGCGCACCGGGAGGACCACCGCGCCGCTGTCAACCGTCCCGTAGGTGGCGAACGCCTCGGCGGTGGCCGGGGTCCAGACGGGGAAGGCCAGCTCGGCCGCGTCGTCGTGCCCCCCGCCCGACACCGCCACCTGCACGCGCGCCGTCCCCGGCGCCAGCGCGGCCGCGGGGAAGCGGACCTCCACCCGGTCGCCCGCGGGGACCGTCACCCGCTCCCCGGAGCCGGACAGCTCCAGCCCAGTCGCTCGCGCGGCGACCTCCACCTGCACCGGGGTGGGGCCCAGGTTCTGGACGACCACCGGGAGCTCGAAGCGGTCGCCGAAGTTGAGGAAGCGGGGCGGGGAAGGGCGCACCATCAGCGTCTTCCGCGCGGTGATCCCCGCCTCGCCCAGTCCGGCCAGGGTGGCGCCCGACACAGCCGCGGCCAGCACCCGGTAGCGGGTCAGGCTGGAGGGGAGCGCCACCTCCACGCGCGCCCGGCCCTCCGCGTCGGTCCGCACCGACGGGACGAACGCCGCCAGCGGGTCGAAGTCGCTGCGCAGCGCGATCGGCGCCGCGGCAGGCTCCTCGGTGTCGTCCCGGACCCTACGCGCCATCTCCGGCCCCAGCCGGGCGGGTGCCGGGGGTGGCGGAGGCGCCGGGGCCATGGGGATCATCTCCTGTATCCCCCGGGCGGCCCCCGCCCCGGAGAAGTCGGCGGCCTGGCCGACCACGATCCCTTCCGGCTCCATGACCTCCGGCATCAGGGCGAAGCGGAGCCCGGCGGGAGCCTCCGTCCCCACCGTCACCCGCTGCACCGCGGACGCGTAGCCGGCGCGCGCCGCCTGCACCGTGTACGCTCCCGGGGGGACGTCGGAGATGCGGAAGCGGCCGTAGGCGTCGGTGACGGTCCGCTTCCCGGTTCCCGTCAGGGTGATGATCGCGCCGCCCAGCCGCGTTCCCGTGCGGGCGTCCGCCACCGAGCCCACCAGGGTGCGTGGGGCGGGGCGGAAGTCCTCCGGGACCAGGAGGACGCTGGGGTGCGTCCGGACCACGCGCACGTCCGGGTAGCGGTGGGGATAGAAGGAGGCGACCGGGTCGGGGAGGCGGTACCCGGTGAGCGCCAGCACCGACTCGTCCACCACCACCAGCGCCACCTCGGCGCCGGGGACGGGGCGGCCGGCGGCGTCGCGAACCTCCAGCTCCACCGTGGTGCGCCCGCCCGGCTCCAGCACCGTGTCCCGTGGGACGGCCGACACCCGCAGCGTGCGCGTGCGCGTCGTCACCGGGAGGTCCACCGTCCCGGAGCCGAAGTCGGTGCCGCGCACCCGCGCCGAATCACCCGGGGCTCCCGCGGCGCCGACCAGGTCCAGCCGGAGCTGCACGTTGGGGACGTGCCGCTCGGTGATGGGGACGCGCAGCACCTGCGTGGCCCCGTCGATCCGCACCGTGTCGGTGCGCTCGATCCCGCGGCGCAGCACGCTGAGCACCCCGCGCGCCGGGAAGAAGGGGGCGCGGACCAGCACCCGGGCGGTGTCGCCGGGAGCGTACTCCCTGCGGTCGGGGATCAGCTCCACCCGCCGCTCCGTCCCCATCTCCGCCTCCGGCGACTCCGGGCGCACCACCACCCCGCCCGACACCCACACCGGGAACTCGGTCCGCGAGGGGCGGCCGGCCGCGTCGCGCACGGTGGCGGACAGCCGGTACGCCCCGCCGGCCTCGGGACGGAGGGTGCAGTGCCCCGGCTCCGCGGCGGAAACCCACCGGCAGCTGTCCACCGCCCGCGCGGTGTCCGGGCCCCGGCCCGCGGCGGGGAGGAGGCTCACCTCCACCCCCTGCCCGGGGACCGGCCTCCCGGCCAGGTCCACGACCACCAGGTCCACCTCCAGCGGCTGCCCGCGCTCGATCCAGGCGCGCTCGCTGCGCACCCCCACGTACACCTCGGCCGGGTGCACCAGGAGCTGCGTCCGCTCGGTCCAGCTCTGCCGGTTCACGTCGGTCACGGTGGCCTCGGCGGTCACGCTGCTGGCCTGCGGGGGGACGGCGCGCTCGAAGTCGATGCGCAGGGTGTGGCTCCCCGAGGCGTCTGTGCGCCCGGCGAAGGTCCGCTCCACCGTCGGTCCACCGGAGTAGCCGGGCCACCCGCGCACGATCCCGAAGGTCCAGCGGTCCCACCCCGGCGGGGTGAAGCCGGTGGGGGTGGCGCGTACGGTCCACTTCACCTCCGCCCCCGGGAGGCCGCCTCCGGAGTAGTACGCGGCCCGCGCGGTCACCTCGGCGCTCCCACCCACCCGGTGCGGGCCGGGGTCGGCGGTGACTCTCACCTCGTACTCGGGGCGGCGGAACTCCTGGATCTCGAACTCCCGGTCGAACTCGCGGCTCTCCACCCCCGCCACGCGGGTGTCCGCCTCCAGGTGGATGCGGGCGCCGCCCAGGTGGGTGCCGGCGGGAATGGTGAAGGTCCCGTCGAAGCCGCCCAGCTCGCCGAGCGGGGCGGCACCGTGGAACAGCTCGTTCCCCTCGGCGTCGATCACAGTGAAGCGCACCGAGTCTGCCTCGCTCCCCAGGAGCGTCGGGACGCCCCCCTCGCTCCGCGCCAGCCGCCGCACCCACCCCTTGAAGCGCACCTCCTCGCCCGGGCGGTACAGGTTGCGGTCGGTGAACACGTACCAGGCGAGCTGGTCGCCCGCCTCGCGGCGCTTCCACCCGCCCCACCCTCCGCGCCCGGCGTACTCGGGGAGGATCGCCGCGTCGGCGCCCAGCCGGGCCACCAGCACCCCGGTGTTGCCGGGGGACGATTCCGCCGTGGGGAGTGGGAGCGTGGCGAGTCCGTCCGCCCCGGTTGCCGCGGCCGAGCCGCCCGGGAGGAGCGTGAGCCGCGTCCCCGCCAGGGGGGAGCCGTCGGCGAGCGAGGTGGCCCACCCCACCAGGGAGTCAGCGTCGGACAGCGCTGTCAGGGCGATGCGGGTGGACTGCACCCACAGGTACAGCCGTGCGTCGCGGGCCTCCTCGGGTGGGTCGATGGGCTCCACCGCCACGATCACCTGCCCCAGCCCGCCCTCCAGCGCCGGTGTCAGGTCCACCGGCGTCTGCGACACCTCGCCGGGCCCCGCCTTGGATTCCACCACGCGCGACGCCACCTCCCGCCCCGGGAGGGGGACTTCCGTCCCCCGGGGGCCGCGGCCCCCGACCGCCTGGAAGGCGGGCCAGTCCTCGGGGCGCACCCGCAGGAGGCGGACGCGCAGCCGGGCGAAGTCGTGGCTGTAGACGGGGAGCTGCCGCGGCCCGGAGGGATCCAGCACCACCATCCCCTGGCCGACGCTCCACAGCTGCGGGACCGGGGCCCCCACGGTGAACACCTGCGGCTCGGCGCGCCCCAGCCGCTGCCCGAAGTCGTCGCGGATGGAGGGGGACAGGTGCACGCGGTAGGTGGTGTTGGGGCGCCCGTTGGCCTGGATCACCAGCCGGTCGGCGTACACGTAGCTGCGGAAGCCGGGAAGGGCGGGCTCCACCCGCACCAGCGAGTCGCTCCACGCCGCGTCGTCGATGGGGTTGCTGAAGAGAACGGTCCAGGGGTCGCCGGGGCGGCACCGCTCGCGGTAGCCGCACTCCCGGCCGGCCACGCGTAGGGGACCGTAGGTGCGGAAGCTCCACTCCTGGACGACGGTGGTGCGCAGCGGTCCCTCGGCGGAAGGGGTGCCGGGGCCGATGGCGACGTGCGCCTCCACGCCGCCGGGGAGGGGGCGCACGGAGCGGAACGCCATCCAGCGTCCGGTCTCCGCGTCGCGCACGATCGCCCGGGCGGCGCTGTCCGCCTGCACCTCACGCGCGGTGGCGAGGCGGACCGGGTACTCGACGGCCCCCACCCGCAGGCGCACGGTGGGGAGGACGGCGGCGGGGTCGATCCGCTGGTCCCAGGTGACCACCACGACGGGATCGCGGGCCACGGTCCTGCCGCCGTTGGGGTACGAGCCGGTGGCCCGCGGCGCGGGGGTGGCGAAGCTCCAGCGCTCGGCGGCGGACAGCGCGGCGCCGGAGGCGGAGCGCGTCCCGACGGGGACCTCCACCGTGAAGCGGGTCGCCATGGGGAGCCGCCCCCCGGGCTCGAACAGGAGGGTGCGGACGTCCAGCCAGCGCCAGCGCCCCGGCGGCTGCGGGGTCAGCGTCGCGGGGACGGCGCGGGCGGCCAGGTCGCCCACCGTGGAGAGCGGGACCATCGGCTGCGAGAAGACGACGGTCACCCCGGCACCGGTCTCCACCTCGCCCTCCGGGCTCCGCCGCACCACCTCCAGCGTGCGCGCCGTCTCGACGACCGGGCGCGCGGCGCTGTCCGGGGGCGGGAAGGGGGCGCGGACCGTGGCGCCGGTGCGCGGCGGGGGCGGGGACTGCGGGGGGAAGATGAAGGAGTCCCCCGGGGTGGTGTCCCGCCGCGGGACGGGGAGCCGGGACAGCAGCCGGTCCGCCTCCTGGCGGGTGAGCGGCGTCCCCGCCGACCGGCTCGTGCGGGCGGGTGCGGGCTCCGCGCGCGGGGTCCCCTCGCTCAGCCGGAAGCGCAGGCCGGTGGTGTCGGTCC
>JAFAYN010000209.1 GCA_019240375.1 Gemmatimonadota bacterium | reverse complement strand
GATCCCGTTCATCCGGGGCATGTTCAGGTCCAGGAGCACCAGGCGGCGGTCGCGCGGCATCTCGCCGCCGCGCAGGGTCTCCAGCGCCTCCAGCCCGTTCCCGGCCACCCAGAGCGGATTCCCGATGTTGTTCTTCTTGAACGCCCGTCTGACGTTCATCACGTCGATCTCGTCGTCCTCGACGAGGAGGATGTTCAGCATCTTCTCGCTCATTGTCCGGGTTCCCCCCGCGAATCCCTGGGCCACAGGAAGCGGAAGGTCGCCCCCGCCCCCTCTGCCGATTCCACCTGCACGCGCCCGCCGCGGCTTTCCACGATCTTCCGCACCAGGGAAAGGCCGATCCCGGTCCCCTCCACCCGGTCGCGGGCCTCCAGCGTCTGGAAGATGCCAAAGATACGCTCGTGGTACTCGGGGGCAATTCCCGGACCGTTGTCGGACACCGAAAACTCGTGGAAATCCCCCGCGTCGCGCACCTCCACCTCCACCCGCGCGTCGGGGCGCCGGGTGTACTTCACCGCGTTCCCGATCAGGTTCATGAACACCTGCTGCAGCGGGAGGCGCTCCGTCACCAGCTCCGGCATCCCCTCCCCCACCACGATCGTCACGCTCTCCGGCGGGGCGATCAGGTCCACCACCTCGTCCAGGAGCGCGCCCACGTCCACCCTTTCCAGCTTCTCGCGCACCCGCCCGGCCCGCGAGTACTGGAGGATCCCGTCGATCAGCCCCTCCATCCGGTGCACCCGGCCGCGCAGCAGCCGCAGGTGCTCCCCGGCCTCCTCGGTGACCCGGTCGCCCAGGTCCTCCTCGATCCACTGCGACAGGTTGGCGATCCCCCGCAGCGGGGCCTTGAGGTCGTGGCTCGCCACGTAGGCGAACTGGTCCAGCTCCCGGTTGCTGGCCTCCAGCGCGCGGGCGGTGCGGGCGATCTCCTCGGCCTTGTGCTCCACCTCCTCGCGGGCACGCACCTGCCCGGTGACCTCCACCGCGAAGGTCATGATCCCCTCGGTGCCGCCGTCCGCGCCGCGGAGCGGCTGGTACACGAAGTTGAAGAACGCCTCCTCCACCCGGCCGTCGCCGTCGCGGTCGTAGGCGGCGCGCATCTCGTTCCCCACGAAGGGCTCGCCGGTGGCGTACACCTGGTCCAGCAGCTCGAAGAAGCCCTGCCCCTCCAGCTCGGGGAACACCTCCCGCGCCGTCCGCCCCACCGTGTCGCGCCCGCCGGTGATCTGCCGGTACATCGGGTTGGCGCTGACGGTGAGGTGCTCCGGCCCGCGGGAAACGGCGATGGCCGCGGGCGCCTGCGTGAACACCTCCTGCAGCCGGGTGCGCTCCGCCTCCAGCAGGAGCTGCAGGCGCCGCTGCTCGGTGATGTCGCGCATGGTCAGCACCGCGCCCAGCCGCGTCCCGTCCTCCGCCACCACGGGGGTCGCACTCCCCTGCCCGATCATCTCGGTCCCGTCGGGGCGGCGCACCCGCCAGAGCGCGCCGGTCACCGTCTCGCCGTCGCGGACGGCGCGGGCCAGGGGGAGCTGCTCGGGGGGGAAGGGCTCCCCGTCCATGGTGAAGACGTTGTAGGTGGAGGTGTACTCCTCCACCCCCGCCGCGCGGGCGGGCGTCCCCAGCATCTCCCGCGCGGTGTCGTTGACGAAGGAGATCCGCCCGTCGGGCTCGGTGACCACCACCCCGTCGGCGATCTGGCTCAGGATGGCGCTGCGCTGCACCGCCAGCGCCTCCACCTCCTCGCGCGCACGGACCTGGTCGGTCACGTCCACCCCGTGCACGAAGATCCCCGACACCGCCCCCTCCGCGTCGCGGAGCGGCTGGTACACGAAGTTGACGAAGCGCTGCTCGGGCCGGGCCCCCGGGGTGCGCTCCAGGAGGATGGGGACCTCGCTGCCGATGAAGGGCTCGGCCCGCCCGTACACCCCGTCCAGCAGCTCGATGAAGCCCTGCTCCACCACCTCGGGGAGCGCGTCCGCCACCCGCTTCCCCACCACCTCGCGGTGCCCCACGAGCTGGAGGTACGGCGGGTTGGCCAGGGTGAAGACGTGCTCCGGGCCGCGCAGCACCGCGATGAAGGCGGGCGCCTCCCGGAACAGCTCCGCCAGCCGGGTGCGCTCCGCGTCCAGGGCGCCGATCAGCCGCTCGCGCTCGACCTCGGCGTGCTTCTGGTCGTCGATGTCGGCGTTGACCCCGAACCAGGCGGCGATCCCGCCCCCCGCGTCGCGCATGGCCAGGGCGCGCCCCAGGTGCCAGCGGTAGGCGCCGTCGTGGCGCAGCAGCCGGAACTCCACCTCGTACGGCTCCCCGGTGGCGAGCGAGCGGGTCCAGCGCTCCAGCACGCTGGGGATGTCCTCCGGGTGGACCACGTTCTGCCACCCCTCGCCCACCAGCCGCTCGGAGGTCGTCCCGAAGTAGCGCGCCGTCCGCTCGCTGACGAAGTCCAGGCTCCCGTCGGGGCGCGCGGTCCACACGTGCGCCGGCAGGGTCTCGGCCAGGAAGCGGTAACGCTCCTCGCTGGCGCGGAGCTCCGCCTCGGCGCGCCGATCCTCGGTGACGTCGCGCACCTCCACCACCGTCCCCACCGGGACCTCGTTCTCGAAGATGGGGCTGGCCGCGCAGGAGACGGGGAAGAACGTCCCGTCCTTGCGGATGA
>JAFAYN010000193.1 GCA_019240375.1 Gemmatimonadota bacterium | reverse complement strand
CTCGGTGGTCCACTAATCATTAAAAAAAAAATACCTGCTGCGCGTGCTGGAGGGTGCCGTCGCCTCCCTTGCCCCCGGTGGGACGGTGTTCCTGGGCGACCTGCGCAGCGTCCCGCTCCTGGAAGCCTTCCACGCCTCGGTGGAGCTGGCGCAGGCCCCGGACGAGCTGACCGCCTCCGCCTTCCGCGAGCGCGTCCGCCGGCGGGTGATGCGGGAAAAGGAGCTGCTGCTCGACCCGGACCTTTTCCGCGCCCTCCCGCGGCGGCTCCCGCACGTCTCGGGGGTGGAGGTGCGGCTCAAGGAGGGACGGTACGCCAACGAGATGACCCGCTTCCGCTACGACGTGCTCCTGCACGTGGAGGCGGACCTCACCCCCGCCGCGCAGGCGTGGCGCAGGTGGGAGGAAGGGACCCCGCTGGACGACGTGCGGCGGGAGCTGGAGGAGGCCGCGCCGGAGGTGCTGGGGATCGCGCGGGTGCCGAACCCGCGCGTCGCCGGGGCGCTGGCGCTGCTCGACGCGCTGCGAGCCGAGGACGGGCCCGAGCAGGTGGACGGGCTGCGCGGCGTGGCCGCCGATCGCGAGGCGCGGGGCGTCGACCCGGAAGCGTTCAGGGAGCTCGCGGCATCGCTGGGGTACCGGGCGCACGCCCGCTGGTCGGCGCGGGGAACCCCGGGCGAGTACGACGTGCTCCTGGTGCGGGAAGACGCGGATGCGACCCTGGTGGAGGAGGTGGTCGCGCCGCTCCCCTGGAGCGCGTACGCCAACAACCCGCTCGCCCGCAAGCGCTCGCACTGGCTGATCCCCGAGCTGCGCGGCTGGCTGAAGGAGCGGGTGCCCGACTACATGGTCCCCGGCGCGCTGGTGCTGCTGGACTCGCTCCCGCTTACCCCCAACGGCAAGGTCGACCGCCGCGCCCTCCCCGTCCCCGAAACGGCGGTGCTGGACGAGGCGTACCTCGCGCCGCGGACCACGGCCGAGGAGATCCTGACCGGGATCTGGGCCGAGGTCCTGCAGATGGAGCGCGTGGGGGTCGAGGACGACTTCTTCGCGCTGGGCGGGCACTCGCTCCTGGCCACGCGCGTGGTCTCGCGGATGCGCGAGGCGTTCGTGGTGGAGGTCCCGCTCCGCGCCCTCTTCGAGGCGCCCACCGTGGCGAGGCTCGCCGCGCGGGTGGACGACCTCCTCCGGCTGGGGACGGGGGTGCAGCTCCCGCCCCTCCGCCCCGTCCCGCGCGACGGCTCGCCGCTCCCGCTCTCCTTCGCGCAGCAGCGGCTCTGGTTCATCCACCAGCTCGAGCCGCGCAGCCCCGCCTACAACATGCCCTCGCCGCTCCGGCTGCGCGGGCGGCTGGAGGTGGCGACACTGGAGCGGGCGCTCACCGAGCTGGTGCGCCGCCACGAATCGCTGCGCACCGTGTTCCGCTCGGTGGAGGGCGAACCCGTGCAGGTGATCCGTCCCGCGGAGCTGGCCACGATCCCGGTGGTCGACCTGTGCGGCCTCCCCGGTGACGAGCGGGAGCGCACCGTCCTGCGGCTGGCCCGTGAGGAGATGGCGCGCGCCTTCGACCTGGCGCGCGGGCCGCTCCTCCGCGCCACCCTCCTCCGCCCCGGCGAGGAGGAGTGGGCGCTCCTCTTCACCCTCCACCACGTGGTCAGCGACGGGTGGAGCATGGGGGTGCTGGTGCGCGAGATCTCCGCCCTGTACGAGGCGTTCGCCGCCGGGCGCCCCTCGCCGCTCCCCGAGCCGCAGCTCCAGTACGCCGACTTCGCCGTCTGGCAGCGGGGGTGGCTGGCGGGCGAGGTGCTGGAAGCGCAGCTCGCCTACTGGCGCGAGCACCTGGCCGGGGCGCCCCCGCTCCTGGAGATCCCCACCGACCACCCGCGCCCGCTGGTGGCGAGCGACCGGGCCGAGCAGCGCACCGTCGCCCTCTCGCCGGAGGCGTCGCAGGCGCTGCGGGCGCTCGCCCACCGCCAGGGGGCCACGCTCTTCATAACGCTGCTGACCGTCTGGCAGACGCTCCTGTCCCGCTGGTCCGGGCAGGACGACGTGGTGGTCGGCACCCCGGTGGCCGGGCGCGGCCGGCTGGAGCTGGAGGAGCTGATCGGCTTCTTCGTCAACATGCTGGTGGTCCGCACCCGGCTGGAGGGACGTCCCACCTTCCGCGAGCTGGTCGGCCGGGTGCGCGAGGGGGTGCTCGGAGCGCAGTCGCACCAGGACCTTCCCTTCGAGCGGCTGGTGGACGAGCTGCACGTGGAGCGCAGCCTCGACCGCGCCCCGCTCTTCCAGGCGCTGTTCGCCCTCCTCGGCGAGTCGCGCGGCGACGGGCGGCTCTCGCTGGGCGAGGTGCAGGTGTACCCGCTCCACTCCGGGGAGACCACCGCCAAGTTCGACCTGAGCCTCACCATGCAGGAGGGCGGGGAGCGGCTGGTCGGCTCCCTGGTCTACCGCGCGGACCTGTTCGAGGGCGCCACCATCGAGCGGATGCTCCAGCACTTCCGCATCCTCGCCGACCAGCTCGCCGCCGACCCCGACCGGCGCATCGACGAGGTCGACCTCCTGACACGGGAGGAGCGCGCCCAGCTCCTTGGCGTGGGCCTCTCCCGGCGCGACCACCCCCGGACGACGGTCCACGCGCTGTTCGCGGAGCAGGCGGCGCGCACCCCCGACGCCGCGGCGCTGGTCTTCGCCGGGGAGACGCTGACCTACGCCGAGCTGGACGCGCGCTCCAACCGTCTCGCGCACCTGCTCCGGCGGCGCGGCGCCGGCCCCGAGGTGACGGTGGGGATCTGCCTCCCACGCACCCCGGAGATGATCGTCGCCCTCCTGGCGGTGCTCAGGGCCGGCGGCGCCTACGTCCCGCTCGATCCCGCCTACCCGCAGGAGCGCCTGGGCTACATGATCGAGGATGCCGGCGCCCACCTCGTCCTCACCGAGAGCGCCCTGGCCGACCGTCTCCCGGAAGGGGTCGAGACGCTGGCGCTCGACCGGCTGGCGGAGGAGCTGAACGCTCTTCCCTTCAACGCGCCAGAGACAGGCGTGCTCCCGGAGAACCTGTCGCACGTGATCTTCACGTCGGGTTCCACGGGCCGTCCCAAGGGGGTGATGATCCGCCACTCCTCCACGGTCGTCCTCCTCCACTGGCTGCGCGAGAACGTCACCGACGAGGAGCGCAGCGCCGTGCTCGGCTCCACCTCCATCAACTTCGACGTCTCCATCGCCGAAGTCTTCGGCACCCTCTGCTGGGGCGGCACGCTGTTCCTGGTGGAGAACGCCCTGGAGCTGGCCGGCTTCCCCGACCGGGAGCGGATCGTCTACGCCAGCAT
>JAFAYN010000191.1 GCA_019240375.1 Gemmatimonadota bacterium | reverse complement strand
GGACCACCGCGACGACGCGCTCCAGGCCGAGGACACGGAACCCGTACTCCAAGACCGCCCCCGCCGCTTCCACCGCGAACCCCTGTCCCCAGGACCCGCGCTCCAGCAGGTACGAGATCTCCGTTTCCGTCCGGTCCGCGATCTCGGACCGGAGCAGGCCGCAGCGGCCGATCAGCTCCCCGGTGGGCTTGTGGACCACGGCCCACAGGCCGAAGCCCAGGCGCTCGTAGTAGTTCCGCACGTGCGCCCGGAGGTTGGCCTCCTCCTGCTCCACGGAAGCGGGAGGGGGTCCCATGAAGCGCATCACCTCGGGATCGCTGTAGATGCGGTGGAGCGCCGGAGCGTCGGCCGGCGTGAACGGGCGCAGGAGCAGCCGCGCGGTCTCGGTGACGGGCATGGACTTCCGGGGCAGGTGCTTCGTGCCTGGCCGCGCCGCGCTCGCGGTTCGGTCGTCAGGCCGGGGGTGCGGGCCTGCGCTCGCCGAACCGCTTCGCCGACCGGACCCGCGCCTTCCGGATCTCCTCTTCGCGGGAGCGCGCGGGAGCCTTCGTGTCGATGGAGTCGAGCAGGACCCGCGCCGCCGCGGTGACCTCCTCGACCGCGCGGTGGAAGGCCGCTTCGTTGGCGCGCGACGGGTGGGTCGTGCCGCTCAGCTTCCGGACGAACTGGAGCGCGGCGGCGCGGACCTCGTCGTCGGTGGCGGGGGGCTCGAAGTTGGCGAGGGTCTTGATGTTCCGGCACATGTTCGCGGGTGGTGGATGGGTCTGGGGGTGAACCTGCCCGGCCGGGAGCCTGCCTGGCACCGGTGTTCGCGGACACCCGGTGCCACGCCCGACCGCGCCCGGTCAGAAAGGGCGATTCCGGAGGTCTCCCGTGCTCTTGGTCCGCTGCAGCAGCCCGGGATCGCGTACGAGCCGGGCCTCCCGGTTGCGGGTGTAGCGCTTGAGCGTTTCGCCCGCCTGCCTGACGACGACCTGGTTCACCAGGGCGCCGGCGTTGTAGGGTCCGCCCATGTTCAGCCGGGTAAGGGACCCGGGGTCCAGCGCCACCTGGGGAGAGCCATCGTGCGCGGCGGTGACCTGTGCGTCGTAGGTGACGTCCCAGGGAACCGACCACGCGATGTGGTGCGCATCGGCGTCGTCCACCACCACCAGACAGGCCAGGTAGCGGTCGCGCCCGCTCACCCGCGTGATCCGGTTCGGCAGGTATCCCGGGGGAGAGACGTTGAACTTGCCCAGCGGAATGCCGTTGTGCTGTCGCACGTCGTAGCTCGGCGGCATGCAGGGTGCGTCGTTCAGGATGACGTCGATGGGCCCGTTCACCTGCAGAACCTCCGCGCATCCATCCTCGTCCGCGTCGCCCTCGTCCGTGCCGAACCAGGCTCCGAAGTAGAAGGGCCGGGCGTCGTTCTCGCCGCCGTCCCAGGTCGGCAGACCGTCCACCGACTCGGTGACGATCATCCCGTCCCCGTAGTGGTACAGCCGCGTGGACTCCACGATCACGTTCACCCACCCCACCTTCCGGATCCTCCCCAGCGCGGTGATGGTCAGCTCCATCGCGGCGATCCGGACGTTGGGGCTCGCCAGGCTGACGAAGCCGCCGGCCAGCTCCTGCTGGTCCACGTTCACCGGCGACTGCAGGGCTCCGGGAGGCGCATCCACGCCGTCGGGCACCGGACCCTGCGCGGGGACCGCGATGTGGCGGCGGAATTCCACACGCCCGCCCGCGATGTCTACCTGCATCTGGAACCTCCCCGTCCAACGGGTGAAATCGCACGCCTCACCGGATCGTGCTCCAGTGGGGTCCATCCGAGGGCGGGAGCCCGAGCGAGCGCGCCGCCCAGTCGAGACCGATGACCGTCATCCGATAGAAGACCTTCCGCAGCCACTCGGGAGCAGCCCTCCGGCCGTCCCCCCCGCCCAGCGACCGGTACGCACGAAACGCGCTCCGGCCCGCGTGGTAGGCGGCCCACGAGCCTCCTTCGGGGAAGACGTCGAAGGGCTCGGGGCCACCCTCCAGCGGGAGCGTGGTCAGCGCCGCGGCGAGGTCGTGGTGACGGTGCCCGCGCATGGCGCCTCCCCAGTCCACCAGCACCATCCGCGTGCCCGTGAAGCACAGGTTGTCGCTCCGGACGTCGCCGTGCACCAGCGATTCGCCAGCGAGCGGGACGGCCGCCTCCGCGTGGATCAGCGCGTCGATCGCCGACCGGAACCACGCTTCCGAGCACAGGCCGAGCGCGAGGAACCGGTCCGCGTCCCGGGCGACCACCGGCCACAGCGGGACGAATCCCGAGTCCGCCGCGGGGAGCGAGGCGGGGGGCGGTGTGTCCGCGACGCGTTCGAGCGTCTCGAAGAGAAGATCGAACTGGCCGGGCCGCCAGGTGACCGGGGAGTGGTCGGCGGGCCAGTGCGCCCCGCTCAGGTCCTCGGTGATCAGCAGCGGCCCCCGGCCCGCCTCCACCCACGCGAGCGTGCGCGGAAGGAAGTCGGCGTCCCCGCGGAGGATCTCGTGCTCGACGCGCAGCTCGGCTTCCGTCTCCGGGTCGACCGCCGCTTTCACGAAGGCGCTCGAGCCGTCGGCGAATCGCACGACGAGACGCTCGGCCGGAGAAAGGCCGGTGTGCGGCCTCCACCACTGGACCGGCACCCTGCCGAGCGCATCCGCGACCAGCGCATCCAGCCCGGGCGGCGGCGACACCGGGAGCCGGGTGGGGTTTTCCGGGACCTGCTCCATCGAGTCTCCTCCGAAGGTGAGGACGTGACGGTTGGCCAGCTCTCCCGCTTCGTCAGCCGTCACGGCGCGCGATCACGTCACGTGCAGGTCGCGGCCGACGCACACGAGCCCGAGCTTCCGGGCAACCGCGC
>JAFAYN010000501.1 GCA_019240375.1 Gemmatimonadota bacterium | reverse complement strand
CGGCCATGCAGGTGCCTGGCGCCGCGCGTTCGTTCTCGACCGCCGGGCGGGTGCGGCAGACGCTCGCCGTCGCGGCGCACGCGTGGCGCGAGGTCGCGGCCACGCGCGCCTTCCTCGTGATCCTCGCCGGCGCGCTCCTCTTCGCCTTCGCCTACGGGTGGGACGTCGGCTCGGAGATCTTCGGGACGTCCACCTGGCCCGTCACGCACCTCATCGCCGGGACCGTGCTGAGCACGGCGCTCGCGCCGGTGATGGCGCTGCTCATCGCCATCCTCGCGGGCGAGCTGGTGTGGCGCGAGCGCGACGCAGGGATGGGCGACATCGCCGCCGCCGCGCCGGTACCGAACGGCGTGGCGCTCCTGGGCCGCTTCCTCGCGCTGGTCGCGATGCTCGTCATCCTCCAGGCGGTGCTGATGGGCGCCGGCGTGCTGCTCCAGGCGCTGCTCGGCTACCACCGGTACGAGCCCGGCGTGTACCTGGAGCTCCTCTTCGGGGTCAAGCTGGTCGACTACCTGCTCCTCGGCGCGCTCGCGATGGCGGTGCACGTCGTGGTGAACCAGAAGTACCTCGGCCACCTGGTCGTCGTGCTCTACTTCGCGTCGACGGTCACCTCGGAGCTGATCGGCCTCCGCCACCACATGCTGGTCTACGGCTCGGACCCCGGATGGGTCTGGTCCGACCTGAACGGGCTGGCGCCGTTCATGGCGGGGCTCGTGTGGTTCAAGCTGTACTGGGCGGCGTGGGCGCTCCTGCTGGCGGTGGTGGCGAGTCTGTTCTGGGTACGCGGGCGCCCGGGCGGCCCGGGCGCGAGGCTGACGCTCGCGGGGGAGCGCTTTCGCGGTCCGGCCCGGCTCGCCACCGCGATCGCGGCCGCGCTCATCGTCACGCTGGGCGGCTTCGTCTTCTACAACACGAACGTCCTCAACGACTACGACGACCCGGACGAGGTCGCGGCCCATCGCGCCGAGTACGAGCGGCGATACAAGCGCTTCGAGGACGCGCCGGAGCCGAGCCTCGTCGCCGCGCGGATGCGCGTCGAGCTGTACCCGGCGGAGCGCGCGGCCGAGATCCGGGGAACGTTCCGGCTCGTGAACCGTACCGCGCGGCCGATCGACTCGCTGCACGTGCTGCCGAGCCCCGACGTGGAGACGCGCGCGCTGCGCTTCGACCGCGCCGCGCGTCTCGTCGTCGACGACGGCGCGCTGCGCTACCGCGTCTACGCGCTCGATCGTCCGCTCGCGCCGGGGGACTCGCTCTCGATGAGCTTCCGGGTCGCCTCCCACCCGCGCGGGTTCCGCAACGCGGGGGCGCCGACGGAGATCACCCGGAACGGGGCGTACATCGACCGCCGCTGGCTGCCGGCGCTCGGCTACCGGAGCGGGCGCGAGCTGGTGGACGAGCGCGAGCGGCGCGAGCACGGCCTTCCGCCGCGGGAGCTCCCCCCGACCGCCGGAGACGTGGAGGCGCGCGAGGCCGGGCCGGGCGCGCGCGACGTGGAGCTGGTGGACGTGGAGACGGTCGTCGGCACGGACGCGCGCCAGATCGCCCTGACGCAGGGCACGCTCGTGCGCGAGTGGCGCGAGAACGGACGCCGTTACTTCCAGTACCGCACCGGGGCGCCGGAGCGCTACGGCGGCGCGGTCTTCTCCGCGGAGTACGCGGTGCGCGAGGCGAGCTGGAACGGGGTCCGTCTGCGCGTCTACCACCATCCGGCGCACGACGTCAACGTCGACCGGATGATCCGGAGCATGCAGGCGTCGCTCGCGTACTACTCGGCGCACTTCGGTCCGTACCAGTACCGGGAGCTGGGCGTCGTCGAGTTCCCGCGCTACGCGTCGTTCGCCCGCGCCCACCCGCACCTGATCGCCTTTTCCGAGGGGAGCGCGTTCCTCACCCGCGTCGATTCCGGGGACGTCGATCGGACCTTCTTCGTCGTCGCGCACGAGACCGCGCACCAGTGGTGGGGCGGACAGGTGATCCCGGCCCAGGCGGCGGGTGGCGCGCTCGTCTCCGAGACGCTGGCCCAGTACAGCTCGATGATGGTGTTCGAGACGGCGTACGGCCCGGAGATGGCGCGGCGCTTCTACGACTACAACATGGACGAGTACCTCCGCGGCCGGAGCGTCTACACCAACCGCGAGGTCCCGCTGCTCGACGTCGTGGACCAGAAGTACGTGTACTACTTCAAGGGGGCCGTGGCGATGTACACGCTGCGCGAGCGCCTGGGCGCCGACGCGGTGAACGGCGCGCTGCGGCGGTTCCGCGAGAAGTTCGCCGGGCCCGATGCGCCCCCGCCGACATCGCGCGCCCTGTACGCGGAGCTCCAGGCCGCCACCCCCGACTCGCTGCGGCCGCTGCTCTCGGACCTCTTCGAGCACATCACGCTCTGGAACGTGCGCGCCGACTCGGCCCGTGCCGACCCCGTGGGTGGGGGCGCATACCGGGTGACGCTGTTCGTCGATGCGTCCAAGGCGCGCGCCGACAGCATCGGAAAGCAGACGCCGGTGGCGATGAACGACCTCGTCGAGGTCGGGGTCTTCGCCGGGGCGACGCGGGACGGCTCGCCGGGGGAAGCGCTGTACCTGAAGCGGCACCGCATCCGTACCGGCAAGCAGACGATCGTGCTCACCGTGCCCCGTCTGCCCACGCGCGCCGGCATCGACCCGTACCACAGGCTCATCGAGCGGGAGCGCGACGACAACGTCGCCGGAATCGCGGGCGGAGCGCGTCAGGGCACCCCGCAGGATGACCCTTGAAGCCTATCCGCCGCTTTCCCCGCGGTTCGGGGCCGCTCAGCGGTCCGGCGGCGGCGGCTCCGAGGGCTCGGCGTACTCTCCCAGCACCTCGCCGTACTCCCCGAACAGCCCCTCCGGCGCGGGGACCTTTTCCTTGCGCACCATCGACTTGAGCATCAGTGCGTTGGTGATCCCCTTGCCGCGGTAGTGGTTGTTGGTCACCACGTACACGTCCTTCGTCCCCGGCTCCTTCGCGATCTCCTCCGTCCGCTCCGCCCACGGCTTCAGCTCCTCCGGCGGGTACAGGTAGTCGTAGCGCGCCTCCGGGGCGGCTCCCTTGCGGAACCACTCCCGGTAGTTGCGGCCGTGCACCCGGACGTAGCCGACGCGCGAGGTGGCGTGCGCGCTGGGAGCGATGGAGTCGTGGAAGAGCGGCTGGTCGATGTTGACGAAGCCGATCCCCCGGTCCTCCAGCTCGCGGAAGGTCTCCGGCTCGTTCCACGACTGGTGCCGCACCTCCAGCACCAGCGGGAAGTCGGCGAAGGTGGCGGCCAGGTCGTCCAGCCACTCCCGGTTCTCGTCCGTGCGCCGGAACGACCAGGGGAACTGGAGGAGGAGCGCCCCCAGCTTCCCCTCGTCCAGCATCGGGTCGAAGGCGGCGCGCGCCTGCTTCACCTCGTCGGCGGTCCACGCTTCCTTGCGCTCGTGGGTGAAGCGGCGCCACAGCTTTGCGGTGAAGCGGAAGTCGGGGTGGGCGTGGACCCGGCGGAGCCACGCCTTCGCCACGTCGGCCCGGGCGGGGCGGTAGAAGGTGGAGTTGACCTCGATGGTCTCGAAGTAGCCCGCCAGGTACTGCAGCGGGTCGAAACCCTTCGGCTTCGGCTTCGGGTACACGATCCCCGCCCAGTCCTTGTAGCTCCACCCCGCCGGTCCGAAGCGGATCATCCCTCTTCCTCCCCCGCGTACGCGGCCAGGCTTTCCACGCTGATCCGCTCCGCCTGCTCCAGGAGCCGCTCGAACACCTCCAGCGCCCGGTCCACGTCGGCGTGGGAACCCTGGGGGACCTCCCGCCGCACCGTCCGCTCCACCTCGGCCCGCAGCAGGGCGAACTCCCGCCGCATGTCCGCCTCCTTCCACCCCAGGCGCGCGCGCTGCGCCCCGTGCCGGTGGGCGATGATCCGCTGGATGTCGGAGCCGTCCTGCATCAGCTCGGGCTCGCCGCCCCCCTCGTCCAGCGTCACCAGCGCCAGCCCGATGTCCACCAGGAAGGTGGAGGTGTGGTCCTCCAGCTGCGCGCGGTTCATCCCCGCCGCCACCGGGACCTGCGGGTCGGCGTGCAGCTGGTCGCCCAGGGTGCGGACGACGGCGTCGGCGCGCCGGGCGATGATCCGCCCCACCTCGGTGAGCCCGCGCACGCTCCGCACCTCCTGCATCCACGCCGGCTCCTGCTCGCGCCCCGGGTGCTCCTCGGGCGCCAGCGGGAGCCAGAGGGTGAAGCACGACCCCTCCCCCGAGCGGCTGCGGGCCGTCAGGTCGCCCCCCATCAGCCGGGCGAGCTGCCGGCTGATGGTGAGCCCCAGCCCCGTCCCCCCGCTCTCGCGGGTGTACCCGCTCTCCACCTGCACGAACGGCTCGAACACCGAGGCGAGCCGCTCCCGCGGGATCCCGATCCCGGTGTCGCGCACGTCCACCCGCAGCCACTCCCCGCCGGAGGCCAGGTGCGCTTCCGGGTCGGCGCGCTCCGTGACGCTGCACGCCACCTGCACCTCCCCGCCCGGAGGGGTGAACTTGACCGCGTTGGACAGGAGGTTGACCAGCACCTGCCGCACCCGGTCCTCATCGCCGCAGTAGGCCAGCCCCGGCTGGCAGTCCGAGCCGTCGCGGATGCGGATCTCGCGGCTGGCGGCCTGCGGCCCCACCAGCGCCAGCGCCGCCAGCACGGCGCCGCGGACGGGGAGCCGGTCGCTGCGCACCCGGATGCGTCCCGACTCCACCTTGGCGAGGTCCAGGATCTCGTTGACCAGCCCCAGCAGGTGCTCGCTGCTCGCCCGGACCCGCCCGAGCTGGGCCCGCTGCTGGTCGGTGAGCGGCCCCGACAGCCCCATCTCCAGCAGCTCCGAGTACCCGACGATGGCGTTGATGGGGGTGCGGATCTCGTGGCTCATGTTGGCCAGGAACTGGCTCTTGGCGCGGTTCGCGGCCTCGGCCTGCGCGCGGGCGCTGTCCGTTTCCTGGAAGAGCCGCGCGTTGGCCAGCGCCAGGCTCGCCGTCTGCGCCAGCGCCTGGGCCAGCTCCACCTGGTGCGGTCCGAGGGGGACCGGCTCCCGCCACCCGCGATCAGCGAGCCGAACGCCCGCCCCTCGGCGTCGAGCAGCGGGACGCCGAGGGCGGAGCGCATCCCCTCCTCCACGTGCACCGGGAACTCGTCCGGGGGGAAGTCCGGGTTGTGCGGGAACCCCTCGATCACCAGGGGCGCGCACGCCGCCACCACCCGTCCCGCGGTCCCCCTCCCCGGCGGGAAGAGCGCCCGGTGCCACAGCTCCGAGCGGTTCCCCACCACCGCGCGCCACACCGTCTCGCCCGAGGGCTCTCGTGTGGCGACCGCCGTGTAGCCCGCGTCCAGCAGCTCGCGGGCGTGCTGCACGGTGCGTCGCAGCACGGTGTCCAGCTCCACCCGCGACAGGATGTCGCGGCCCAGCGAGCGGAGCGCCTCGCTCTCCCGGATGCGGCGCTCGGCCTCCTCGGCCCGGGCGCGCGCCTCGGCCTCGGCGGCGGCGCGCTCGGTCACGTCGCGGAAGAGCAGCACGATCCCGCCGGTGGGGGACGGGTGGATCTCGCCGTCGAAGACCCGCCCCGCCAGCTCCGGGTGTTCCAGCCGCACCCCTTCCAGGCGCCGCATGCGGCGGTCGCGCATCACCTCGCGGTAGATGCGCATCCGCGCTTCCGGCGGCTCGGGGGCGTCGCCCCCGATCACCCTGCCGACCACCTCCTCCGGGTCCAGCCGCAGCAGCGCCGCCGCCGTGCGGTTGACGAACGCCAGCCGCCAGTCGGGATCGACCAGGATCACGCCGTCGGAAAGCGCGTCGAGGAGGCGGGTTTCGAGCGTGTCTGCCAAGCGGGTCCGGTGATCGGCTCGGGGTTTCACGGCGACGCTCTACAGAGGTTCGGCGCCCACGAGTGCATACCGTATGCCGGGGGTGCCACTGGCACACGGGGTGCAAAACACGCCCGGATGAAGGGTGCCTCCCGGGGAGGCGGACGCGGAAACACCGGGCGCGGGGGCGAGTA
>JAFAYN010000076.1 GCA_019240375.1 Gemmatimonadota bacterium | reverse complement strand
AAGTCCGACGCGCAGGTCACCGTCAAGGGCTCCGCCATCAACCTGAACTGAGGACGCGGTGGGACAGCCGGCGGCCAAGAAGGGCGACCAGGTGGTCGGGGTGGACACGCACATCGTGATGGTGCCGGCGCCGCCGGCCCCGCCCGTCCCCACCCCCCTCCCCCACCCCTTCACCGGGGTGCTGAACGGGGGGCTGAGCGCCGACGTGAAGATCATGGGGCAGCCCGCGGCGACGGTGGACAGCACGGCCGACAACACCCCGGCCCACATCCCCACCCCGCCGGGGATCGCCTTCCAGAAGCCGCCCTCCAACAAGGGGACGGTGAAGTTCGGGAGTGCCACGGTGAAGATCAACGGCAAGGCGGCGGCCCGGAACGGGGACAAGGCGGAGACCTGCAACGACCCGTCCGACCTCCCCGCCGGCACCGTGATCGCCGTGGGCACCGTCCTGATCGGCTGACCCGACCGACACACACGCGCCCGACGACGAGATGCCAGGGGACAACCCCTTTCTGGGAAACGGCTGGGACTTCTTCGCGCTGACCCGCCCCCGCGAGGAGGGCGGGACCGTCGCGCTCACCCCGTACGAGGAGTCGGTCCACCAGTCGGTGTGGCTGATCCTGGGCACCGCGCGCGGAGAGCGGACGATGCGCCCCGACTTCGGGTGCGGGATCCACGACCTGGTCTTTTCCGTCAACGACGCCACCACCCACGGGCGGATCGCGCAGGCGGTCCGCGACGCGTTGGTCCGCTGGGAACCGCGCATCGACCTGGCGGGGGTGGAGGTGGACGACGACCCGTCCGCCCCCACCACGCTGCGCATCCGCATCGACTACCGGGTGCGCGCCACCAACAGCCGGTTCAACCTGGTCTACCCGTTCTACCTGGAGAGGAGTCCGGTTTGAAGCTGCCCATCGAGCCCCGCGGCTTCCGCGACTTCGTGGCCGACGTGGAGGGGCACCTGGAGCGCACGGCCGGCTGGACGCCCCCCCCCGGGGGCGGCGACCCGGGGAGCGCCCTGGTCAGCGTCTTCGCGCGGATGGCCGAGGTGGTGGCCGACCGGCTCAACCAGGTGCCGGACCGGAACTTCCTGGCCTTCCTCGACCTGATCGGGACCGAGCTCCTCCCCCCGCAGCCGGCGCGCGTCCCGCTCACCTTCGCCCTGGCGGCGGGGAGCCCGGTGGACACCCTGGTCCCAGCGCGCACCCCGGTGGCCGCGCTCCCGCTGGAAGGGGAAAAGGACCCGGTGGTCTTCGAGACGGAGCGGGAGCTGGTGGTGACCCGCTCCCGGCTGGTGGCGGCCTGGGTCCGCGACCCGGAGCGCGACCGCCGCACCGACGCCACCGCCCGCGCCACCGGCGCGGTGGAGCTCCCCTTCCGCGTCTTCGAGGGGGAGGACGAGGCGGAGCACCGCGTCTGCTTCGGCGACCGGGAAGCGTTCGGGCGGGCGGGGCCGAACACCGTCACCCTGGTCCTGGGCCCGGCCGACCCAGCGCTCCCCTGGCCGGAGTACGCCGCGTGGGAGTTCCTGGACGCCTCGGGGTGGCACCCCCTCCCCGCCCCCGCGGTGACGGCGGGTGTCGACGGGTGGCACGTCGCCTTCGCGGACTTCGCCGGGGTGCCGGAAACCACGCTGGACGGGCGGAGCAGCGCCTGGATCTCGGCGCGGCTCCCGGTGGCGCTGCGGGAGCGCGACGTGGTCGCCGGGTGGTGGCACGACACCGCGGTGGCGGAGGACGGGGTCGCGCCGTACCCCCTGTCCGGCGGGGCGTGGCCCTTCGGGGAGCACCTCCCGCGCGCCGCCTTCTACCTGTCGGCGCCCGACGTTTTCCGGGCGCCCGGCGCCCGGGTGGCGCTGCGGGTGGAGACCGACCCGGAGCACCCCGCCGCCCCCGTGGCCGGGCTGGCGCTGGCGTGGGAGTTCCTCCGGAGAACGGAGGACGGGGGCGAGGAGTGGACGACGCTGGGGCTCTCCTCCCCGGAGGAGCCGGCGATGGAGGGCTCGGGGCCGGAGTTCGCGGACGAGACCCGCGCCC
Organism: Gemmatimonadota bacterium; assembly: GCA_019240375.1. Lineage (GTDB taxonomy): Bacteria > Gemmatimonadota > Gemmatimonadetes > Longimicrobiales > Longimicrobiaceae > JAFAYN01. Next base: position 378 of record JAFAYN010000076.1, on the reverse strand, counting down.
TCACCCTGGACGGGACGGTCTCCTTCCGCGTCCCCGCGGGGTGGATCGAGAGCGAGGTGAGCGGGGTCCGCGCCCGCTGGCTGCGGGTGCGGATCGACGCGGGCGGCTTCGGCGAGGACGAGAACTTCCGCCCGCCCGCGCTGCGGCGCGCGCGCCTGGACTCCGACCTGGCCGTCGCCCCCCTCCTGGCCGCGCGGGCGGGGGTGGAGGCGTCGGCGCTGGGGCTCGTCCCCGACGCGCTGCTCGCCGGGGGGAGCGTGATCGACCCGGGGCGCGACTTCCTCCCCTTCGGCGACCGCCCCCGTATCGGCGACACCTTCTACTTCGCGGTCCGCGCCCTGGAGGACAGGCCGGGGGCGCGGGTGACGCTGCGGATCG
>JAFAYN010000468.1 GCA_019240375.1 Gemmatimonadota bacterium | reverse complement strand
AGCCTGTTCACCGACTACGAGCTGGGCGCCGTCCGCCGGCTCCAGATGCCGGTGCACCTCTGGCTCGACGGGCTGGGCGGGATCCTCCTGGCCGCCTCCCCCTGGATCTTCGGCTTCGACCAGACCGTCTGGATTCCCCACGTGGCGGCCGGAGCGTTCGAGGTGCTGGCCGCGCTCGTCACCAACACCATCCCATCCTACGAGCGCCGCCGTGGCCGCTAAACAGGAGCTGGATCCCCGGCGGGAGCTGGACACCGGGGTCTACATGGACGCGCCCGAGCTGCGGGCGGAGTTCCACGCGTACGCCTCGGGGAAGTCCGGGATCCACGCGGTGCCGCTGGACGAGGCGATCCGCATCTACCAGGACCGCTGCGCTCCCGGGGTGTCGAACGGGAACGACGAGATCATCTGGATCGACATCGTCAGCCCCGGCAGGGCCGAGGCGGAGTTCCTGCGCGAGACCATGGGGTTCCACCCGCTGGCGGTGGAGGACTGCATCCGCGGGCGGCAGCGCCCGAAGGTGGACCGCTACAACGGGTACTTCTTCCTGGTGATGTACGCCGCGCGGATCAACACCGAGCGGAACCGGATGGCGCTCAACGAGATCCACATCTTTTTGGGGGAGCGGTTCGTGGTCACCGTCCACGACCACCGGGTGGGGGAGATCGGCGAGGTGGTAGCGCGCTGGCGGGCGACCCCCGGCGAGTACAAGGATACCGGCGCGCTGGCCCACACACTTCTCGACATCATCGTCGACGACTACTTCCCGGTGCTCGACGACTTCTCGGAGCGGGTGGACGAGCTGGAGGACATGATGTTCGACGCGACGGAGGAGGACCGGATGCACACGGTCCTCGACCTGCGGCGCCAGCTGACCATCTTCCGACGGGTGGTGGCCCCGGAGCGCGACCTGTTCACCACCCTGCTCCGCCGTGACCTCCCCTTCCTGCGCCCAGAGCTGCTCCCGTACTTCCAGGACGTGCACGACCACGTGATGCGCCTCACGGAAGAGATCGACCTCCTCCGCGAGCTGCTGTCCGCATCGGTGGAAGGATACCTGTCCGCCACCTCCAACCGCCTGAACCAGACCATGCGCGTCATGGCCGCCTGGTCGATCATCCTGATGGCGGTGACGCTGGTGGCGGGGATCTACGGGATGAACTTCCGCATCATGCCCGAGCTGCAGTGGCGCTACGGCTACGCCTGGGCGCTGACCGCGATGGGGGTGATCGGTGGGGTGCTGGTGGTGTACTTCAAGCGCCGCCGCTGGCTGTAGGGGCGCCCGTCGCCCGCCTCCCCTTGACGGACGCCCGTCCGGGAGGGATCCTTTCCCCATCCCGACAGCGTACGTGGGTGGGCCTCTCGGCCCGCCCCTTCCCCCAGCAGAGAGCTTCCGCATGCCCCGCCGTCTTCCCCCCGGCGCGACGTACCCGCTCGCGTGCCTGCTCGTCCTCGCCGCGGCGGCGCCCGCCGCGGCCCAGGCCCCGCAGCGCGCCGCACCCCCCGCCGCCCGCCCGGCGGGCGCCGCCGCGTTCCAGCTCACCGTCCCCAGCATCATGCGCGGCGAGGCGCTGGTCGGCCGCTCCCCCGACGAGGTGCGCTGGTCGGAGGACTCCCGCTGGGTATACTTCCGCTGGCGCGACCCCGAGGCCCGCGACACCACCACCCACGTGTACCGGGTAGCGATGCGGGGCGGCGCCCCCGAGCGCCTGGCCGACTCCGTGGCCGACCGGATCGCCCCGGCGGTGAACGGCGACTGGTCGGAGGACCGGAGGCGGCGCGCCTTCGAGCGCAACGGCGACGTGTACGTGGCCGAGGTGGGCGGGCGCGAGCGCCGCATCACCGACACCCCGGTCCGCGAGCGCGCCCCGCAGCTCTCCACCGACGGGCGGACGGTGTACTTCCTGTCCGGCACCAACGTGTTCGCCACCGCGGTGGACGGCGGTCCGATCCGACAGCTCACCGACGTACGCGCCGACGTCGACCCGAAGAAGGACGCGGAGGGGCAGCGGAAGTACCTGGAGGACGAGCAGAAGGAGCTGTTCGGGGTGATCCGCGACCGGGTGGCGGAAAAGAAGCACCAGGAGGCGCTGGACTCCATCCACACCCCCGTCCGCCCGCTGTACGTCGGCAAGAACGCCACGGTGGCCTCGGCCGACGTGTCCCCCTCCGGGCGCTACCTCGTGCTGAGGGTGACGGACCGGGCGGAGGAGCGGCAGACGATGGTCGCCAACTTCGTCACCGAGAGTGGGTACACCGAGCCGATCAACGGCCGCTCCAAGGTGGGCGACGTGCAGCAGGGGCAGCGCACGGCCATGGTCGACCTGCGGACCGGGCGCGCCACCTGGCTCCAGGCCGACCCGAAGGAGCGGAAGATCACCCTCACCGCGCTGGGGTGGGACCCCGAGGGCGACCGCGTCCTCCTGGCCGGGCTCCCGTACAACTTCAAGGACCGCTGGCTCTACACCGCCGGGCCGGACGGAAAGCTCCACGAGCTGGACCACCTGCGCGATACCGCGTGGGTGGGCGGCCCCGGGCTCTTCACCGCCGGGTGGCTCCCCGGCGGGCGGGTGTACTTCGTTTCCGAGCGCACTGGCTACGCGCACCTGTACACCGTCCCCGCGGCGGGCGGGGAGGCGACTCCGCTGACTTCCGGGAAGTGGGAGGTGACCGATGTGCAGCTCGCCCCCGACCGGCGCACCTTCTACCTGACCACCAGCGAGACCCACCCCGGTGAGCGCAACCTGTACGTGGTCCCGGCGGCGGGCGGACGCGCGACGCGGGTCACCACGCTGGACGGGTGGAACGAGTCGGTGGTGTCGCCGGACGGGCGCTCGGTGGCGGTGCTGCACTCCGTCGCCAACCACCCGCCCGAGCTGTACCTGATGCCCAACCACGCCGGGGCGGAGGCCCGCAAGGTGACGGAGTCCACCACCGCCGAGTTCCGCAGCGGCCCGTGGATCCGCCCCGAGGTGATCACCGTCCCCGCCCGCGACGGGCAGCCGGTGTACGCCCGCATCTTCCGCCCGCGCGACCTGGGCGCCACCCCCAACGGGGCGGCGGTGCTCTTCGTCCACGGCGCGGGGTACCTCCAGAACGCGCACCGGGGGTGGAGCACCTACTACCGGGAGTACATGTTCAACAACCTGCTCGCCTCCCGCGGCTACACCGTGCTGGACATGGACTACCGCGGGTCGGCCGGGTACGGGGCCGAGTGGCGCACCGGGATCTACCGGCACATGGGCGGCAAGGACCTGTCCGACCACGTGGACGGCGTCCGCTGGCTGGTGCAGCACGAGGGGGTGGACCCCAAGCGGGTGGGGCTCTATGGCGGCTCGTACGGCGGGTTCATCACCCTGATGGGGATGTTCACCGAGCCGGACGTGTTCCGCTCCGGGGCGGCGCTCCGCTCGGTGACCGACTGGGCGCACTACAACCACGGCTACACCAGCCGCATCCTCAACCAGCCGCAGGACGACCCGCAGGCGTACCGGCAGTCGTCGCCCATCTACTTCGCCGAGGGGCTGCGTGGCGACCTGCTGATGGCGCACGGGATGGTGGACACCAACGTCAACTTCCAGGACATCGTCCGGCTGACGCAGCGGCTGATCGAGCTGGGGAAGACCCACTGGGAGCTGGCGGTATACCCGGTGGAGAACCACGGCTTCGAGCGCCCGGATTCCTGGACGGACGAGTACCGGCGCATCCTGGAATTGTTCGAGCGTACGCTCCGGACGGACTCTGCGTCGGCGGCTTCCGCAGCAGCTCCGGCGCGGTAGCGTCCGCCTCCGGTCCGTCGACGGCTCGATCGGGAAGGGCTCGGCTCCGGGGTGGAGCCGGGCCCGTTTTGTTTGTGTGCAGGACAGGCCGAGTGTCTTCCTGTGACTACGTTTGTTTTCGGCACGCGCTCCCGTGCAGCCTATCGATTCGCCCGGTGCGGAGGGGCGCCGTGCGCGACGACATCCGTCTCCCCGGACGATCTCGTTCGAGCACAACCGGTTACGACATGGGCTCCGGGCCCGGGAATTGGAACGGGGTTTGCACATGGGAGATGGCACACGGAGACACTCAGCGGACAACCGGCGCGGCGTTCGCTGGAAGCCATAGATCGAGGAGGCAACATGAACCGCATCCGCAACATCGAGGGCATGCTCCCCCAGCCCAAGGGCCCCTTCTCGGACGCCGAAGCGCTCGAACTGCTGATGGCCTACCGCAAGGACCCGTCGAACGTCCCCTGCCCCCGCTGCGGGCCGGAGCAGATCGAGGTGCTGGCCTTCATCGAGCCGGAGATCGACCCGAACGGGTTCGCCTCCGTCACCTATCCGGAAGGGGAGTACGCGGCGGCGCTGTACTGCCACTCCTGCTGCCGGGCGGTGGGGATCCTGGCCGGCGCGACGCACGAGGCGGAAGACTGACGGGTGCGTCGTATGGCGGCGAGAGGACCGGTTCGGACACGGACGTGAGGCGGAGCGAGAGATCGGGTTTCTCGTTCCGCCTCTTGTGATTTTGGGGAGTTTCGGTGTTTGGGGGGCCGCTCCAGAGCCCGGCGGTACTGCTGCCGGTCTCTTCCGCGGGGCCGGTGAGCCTGCCGGAACTACTGGCAGTCTCACCGTCCGCTACGGGAGC
>JAFAYN010000465.1 GCA_019240375.1 Gemmatimonadota bacterium | reverse complement strand
TCGCGCACCAGGTCGCTCAGGAAGATGAAGGACCCCTTGAGGAGCCCGAGCACCAGCAGATCCTCCCCCTCGGGATAGTACCCGGTGATCTCGGCCCCCATCTCGCGGACCCGCTCCGCGATCTGCTCGGGGGTGTAGACGATCCGCTTCAGCTCACGTCCACCGGTACGGGCGAGGATCAGTTCGGCCTCAGTCATCGATGATCGAAAGGAAAAGAGTCGTTTGGCCGGTGTGGGGTTGCAGCTCGCGGGAGCGCTCGACCCCGGCCACCCAGAGCACCGCGCCCGCCGCGTCCGCGAGGACGGGGATCCGGGAGCGGGCCGAGCGTGGGACGCGCCGCTCCCCGAAGAGCTTCTTCAGCGTCTTGGTACCGCCGGGAGCGCGGATCCGGTCCCCCGGCTCCCACCCCCGCACCACCAGCGGAAAGCGCAGCGCGTCGAGCGGGAGCGCCGTGGCTCCACCGGCGGGACCGGCGCCCGTCCAGGGCCCCGTCCGCCAAGCCAGGCGGACCGTGATGCCGCCGATCCGTGCTTCCCCCGCCCCGCTCGCCTCGTCCGCCCCGATGGCGAGCGTCCGGTCCGGGGGAGCAGGCTCGTCGTCCACCCGCTCGACGCACGCCAGGTCGAACTCGGTGCGGATGCGGACCGAGCCGGGGAGCCGCAGCTCCCGGCCGCTGGGAGTCCCGGTAATAAACTGAAGCGCCAACCGGGTTCCCGTCCGATCAGGGACGATCCCGAACTGGCGCAACACGTTTCTCAGGATGCGGGCTGCCACGGCGGAATCATAACCGCGGAGCACCCCCCTGGCAAGCACGACCGCCGCCCCTTCGCGCCGCGCCGCGGCCCGCTCCAGCGGCCCCAGGAGCGCCGCCCAGGCGGCCTCGTCCTCGCGCGCCAGCTCGGCCAGCCTCGCCAGGCTGCGCCGGGCGCGGGGGGCCACCGTACGCTCCAGGCGGGGGAGGAGGTCGAGGCGGATCCGGTTGCGGACCGGGTCCCCGCTCCGGTTGGTGGGATCGTCCCGCCAGCGGAGCCCGTGGCGCCGCGCGTACGCCCGGATCTCCCGCCGCCAGAAGGGGAGGAGCGGGCGCACCACCCCGTCCGGCGACGAGGGGGCGATCCCCGCCAGCCCGGCGGTCCCGGTGCCGCGCAGTACCCGGAAGAGCACCGTCTCCGCCTGGTCATCGGCGTGGTGGGCGGTGGCGAGGTGGGTGGCGCCCACCTCCGCGGCGGCGCGACGCAGGAAGTCGTAGCGGGCGCTCCGCGCCTCCGCCTCGCCGCGTAGCGCCCGTCCCGCCCGCTCCGTGACGCACGGGACCTCCCAGGCGCGGCACACCCCCTCCACCCAGCGGGCGTCCCCCTCGCTCCCCGGCCGCATGGCGTGGTCCAGGTGCGCGGCGCGCAGCTCCACCCCGGGCGCCGCGGCGTGGAAGCGGAGGAGGTGCAGGAGGACGGTGGAATCGCACCCGCCCGAAACGGCCACCAGGAGGCGGACGCCCGGCCGCGCGAGCCCCAGCTCCTCCAGGTGCGCGCGAAAGCGGGCTTCGAGCGGGGGGCGTGTCCCCATGGGTGGCGTCGTGGCTGGATGGACGGGGCGGAGGGCTCCCCCTGAACGGCGAGGCTCGCCGCCCGGGTCAGGGGGCGGCGAGCCGGCGGGAGAGCGGACGGCCCGTGAGGGTCAGGAGCCGGAGCCCTTCTTCTTCGAGCGCCCCTGCCCGCCGGAGCTTCCACTCCCCTGCGCGGCCGCGCCGCCGGCGCCGTCCTCCTGCGCGGCGCCGCCGGAGGCGCCCGCCCCGAAGCGGGCCATGCTCCCGCGCACGGTCAGCTCCGAGCGCACCCCCCGCACCCCCTCCACGTCCCAGGCGTCGTCGGTGGCGTAGCGGATCTCGTCGTAGTCGGGGAGCTCGCCCCGCAGCGTGACGATCCCCTCGCTCACCTCCACCGTGATCGCGTCGGCGTCCACCCAGGTGTCGTAGAAGAGCGCTTCCTGAATCTCCTCGCGCAGTTCCTCGTCGGGGCG
>JAFAYN010000346.1 GCA_019240375.1 Gemmatimonadota bacterium | reverse complement strand
GGAAGCGCTTCACCGCCGGGACGCTGAAGAACGGAGCGTTCCAGGTGAAGCTCACCCTCCCCTCGGACCTGCTGCGCGACGTCGCCTCGATCCGCAAGGCGCGGGTCGACCTGCAGCGCGCGCAGGAGCAGCTGGAGGAGATGGAACGGGCGCTGGGGGAGGAGTAGGGAGAGAGCGGGGAGGCGCGCGAAATCCGGCGGGGCTCATCCCCCGCGATGGCAGGGACTTACGAAAGCGGCGACTCACGGTCGCCGCTTTCGTTTTCCTCCTCGGCGAACAGGTCCGGCGGGAAGGGCTCGGCCTCGCCGGTCCGGGCGTCGTAGCCGCGCGCGGGGACCCAGAGCACCAGGTCGGCGGCGTCCAGCAGCTCCAGGTGCGAATCGACCAGCTCCACCGCCCAGAGCGGGTCGACGTGACCGGGCCGCGCCTCCCGCTCCAGCCGGTGCGGGGGGGTCTCGATCACCCGGACGCGGGCGGGGTGGGCGAGGTGGATCTGCTCGTGGTCGCCGTACCGGGTGTTGTAGGCCAGCAGGAAGGAGACCCGCAGCACCCGTCCCAGGTGCCGCCGGTAGTCTTCCCGTATCGAGTCCATGATCCACTGGCGGAGCAGCGCCCCTTCCATTGCACGCATCGCGTAGACCTCCGATGCGCCCCCGCAATGCACGGATCGGTCCGGCCGCGCCGCGCGTGGGGACACCAGGCAAACGAAAAGCCGCGGCGAATGCCGCGGCTTTTCGGTATACACTCCACCCCGCCGGACGGGTCCGGGGTCAGGGCTTTCCGCGCCTGGGGCCGTGGTTGACCACCACGCCGTTGCCACCCACCCCGATCGACCCCGGGCTGTCGCCCACCCCGAGGGTGGGATCGAGCCGGCGGCGCAGCTCCGCCTCGCCCACTTGCCGGGGGAAGCCCGGAGCCCCGGCAGCGAACTGCCCGCCCGCGCCGCCGACCAGCCCCAGCAGCGCCTCGGGGCCGCGGGGGAGCGCCCCCTGCACCATCGCCAGCGCGCGGCCGGAGGACTGCCCCGAGCCGACCAGCGACGCCAGCACCGTGGTCGCCAGCACGCTCCCGGACGGGGGAGCGGTGCCCAGCAGCGTCCGCAGCTCCCCCGGCTCGACCCCGGCCCGGAGCGCATCCGCGACGGCGGTGAGTTCCTGCGTCTCCAGGCTCCCGGTCCGCCCCGCGTCGGCCAGGATCTCCCGGGCACGGACCAGCGCGTCGAGCTGCGCTTCCACGGCGAGCGCGACCCGGTCCAGCCCGATCCCCTTGGCCGCGCCCTCGTCCACCTTCCGCTTCAGCAGGGAGACGGGGACTCCCACCGCGTCGGCGCGCAGCTCCGCCGCCGCGATCCGCCGGAGCGCGTCCTGGTTCTGCTGCGCGGTCACTGCCCCGGGAGTCGCGAGCAGCAGCGCCGCCGCGTACCACAGGTACCGGTTCATCTCCATTCCCCTGTTCGTGCCGTGGCGTACCCTCTCGTCGTCAAGGACGAGCGAGCGCCGCCCGCGTCACATCCCGGGTGCCCGCCCCCTGCTCGCCCCACCCCAGGAGCGCCTCCGCGAGCCGCGGCAGGACGACGCCGAGCCGCCCCTCCACCTTAGCGGCGGCCATCTCGTCGGCGCGGGTGGGGCCGACGTTGACGATCCCGATGGGGACCCCTTCCTGCTGCGCCCGGTAGATGAAGCGGCGGCCGGAGTAGACGGTCAGCGACGAGCCGACGACGAGGAGCACGTCGCCGCTGGCGAAAAGGCTCCAGGCCCGCTCCACCGTTTCCGCCGGGACGTTCTCGCCGAAGAACACCACGTCGGGCTTGAGGACGCCTCCGCACGCCTGGCACTCCGGGACGCGGAAGCTGTCCATCGCCCAGGCGGGGAGCTCCGCGTCGCCATCGGGCGCCGCCTCGATCCCGTCCCCCGACGCCAGCCGCTCCGCCCACTCCGCGTTCCCCGCCCGCAGTCGGTCCTGGAACTCCGTGCGCGGCACCGCCGCTCCGCACCCCAAGCACCGCACCGACGCCAGCGAGCCGTGCAGCTCCACCACCCGCCGGCTGCCGGCGGCGTGGTGCAGCCCGTCCACGTTCTGGGTGATGATCCCCTGCACCAGACCCTCCTCCTCGAGCCGGGCCAGGGCATGGTGCGCCGCGTTGGGGCGCGCCGCCGAGAAGCGGGCCCACCCGACGGTACTCCGCGCCCAGTAGCGGACCCGCGCGGCCTCGCTCCGCACGAACTCCTGGTACTGGATCGGCTTGCGGGCGCGGAGGCTCGCTTCCGGGCCGCGGTAGTCGGGGATCCCGGACTCGGTGCTGCACCCCGCCCCGGCCAGCACCACGACGCGCCGGTCGCGGAGGAGGTCGAGCAGGGTTTCCAAGCCTTCCAGGTCATGGGGAGGGGCGA
>JAFAYN010000135.1 GCA_019240375.1 Gemmatimonadota bacterium | reverse complement strand
GGGTCGTCGCGGAAGGCGGCGGCGATCTCCAGCGCCGACTTCGCTTCCGCCGGGGCCCGCCGCAGGGCGAGCGGCGGCGCGCCCTCGGGGCGCTCCTGGTTGAGCTCGTCCAGCGCGAGCTGCACTCCGTTGTAGACGCCCACGTAGCGCGAGGGAGTCGTCAGCCCCACCGCCACGCCCACGTAGACGGTGTCGGTCGCCGCACCCGCCAGGCGCAGCCCGGACCGGCCGCAGCCGACGGCCAGCGACGCCCAGGCAAAACAGGCGGTGAGGACCCACGGGAACGTTCGCTTCATGTACGGTCGTGTGAGGATTGCTTGCGGGACAGAGGATGGAGGCGGGGAGCCCCCACGGCGACGCCCCGGGGGCATTTGTCCCGTTCCGGAACAATACGTTCCGGAGGGGACGCCCACGGGGCGATGGAGCTGGTCTTTTCGAATGGTGTGCGGAGAATATTAGCGGACACGACGCGCGCCGCAAGCCTCCCTGGCGCGGCTCCTGCTGCACGGGCTGGTGGCCGTCCGTGGCGCCGCGCGTGCATCCGCCCGTGCCGCAGGGAGTTGCGCCGCCGGGCTGTTTCGCCGCGGCGGGCGCCCGTATTATCCCCGCCACGGGCCCGGCCCTCTGCCGGACCACCCGCACCCGCCGCCAGGACCGACGATGGCAACGACCGAGACGAACGCACCCGCCGCGACCGGGGACCCGCGCCCCACCGCGTACGCCGAGCTGACCGGGCTCCTCCGCGAGACCGCCGTGCTGGCTTCGGCCAGCGCGACGCTGGCGTGGGACCAGGAGACCATGATGCCGCCGGCCGGGGCCGCCCTGCGCGCCGACCAGCTTTCCGCCCTCACCGCGCTGGTGCACGAGCGCCGCACCTCGCCGCGCGTGGCCGAGCTGCTGGCCGAATGCGAGGCGGACGCGTCGCTGGCCGCCGACGAGGTGGTGGCCGCCAACCTGCGCGAGATCCGCCGCGGCTACGAGCTGGCGACCCGGCTCCCCACCTCGCTGGTGCGGGAGATCGCGGAAACCTCGTCGAAGGCGCTGGAAGCGTGGCGCGACGCCCGCGAGCGCGACGACTTCGCCGCCTTCGCGCCCTGGCTGGAAAAGGTGGTGGGGCTGAACCGGAGCAAGGCGGAGTGCTACGGCGTCCCCGAGGGGGGCGAGCCGTACGACGCACTCCTGGACGAGTTCGAGCCGGGGATGACCAGCGCCGAGGTGCGGGGGGTGTTCGACGCCCTGCGCGCCGGTCTGGCCCCGCTGATCGCGGACATCGCGGGCGCGTCGCGCCGCCCGGACCAGCGGCTGGCCCGCGTCCCCGTCCCCGCCACGACCCAGTCGGAGCTGGCCCGCCGCGTCCTGGAGCGGATCGGCTTCGACCTGCGCGCCGGGCGGCTGGACGTGTCCACCCACCCCTTCTGCGAGGGGCTGGGCCCGGGCGACACGCGCCTCACCACCCGCTACGCCGACGAGGGGTTCGTGGACGGGCTGGTGTCGGCGCTGCACGAGGCGGGGCACGGGATGTACGAGCAGGGGCTCCCCAAGGCCGAGCACTTCGGCCAGCCGATCGCGGAAAGCGCCTCGCTGGGGATCCACGAGAGCCAGTCGCGCCTGTGGGAGAACATGGTCGGCCGGTCGCGCCCGTTCTGGGAGTGGGCGCTTCCCGAGGCGCGCCGGGTGGTGGGGAGCGCGCTGGACGGGGTGGACGTGGAGGAAGCGTACGGCTTCCTCAACACGGTGGACCCGGGGCTGATCCGGGTGGAGGCGGACGAGGCGACCTACAACCTGCACATCATGCTCCGCTTCGACGTGGAGCGCGGGATGCTGGGCGGCGACCTCCCGGTGCGCGACCTCCCCGGGGTGTGGAACGAGCGGGTGAAGCAGGACCTGGGGATCGAGGTACCGGACGACCGGCGCGGGTGCCTGCAGGACATCCACTGGTCGCTGGGGGCGCTGGCGTACTTCCCCACCTACACGCTGGGGAACCTGTACGCGGCGCAGCTCTGGGAGGCGGTCCGCGCCGCACTCCCCGGCCTGGACGACCGGATGCGGGAGGGCGACTTCACCCCGCTCCTGGGGTGGCTGCGCGAGAACGTGCACCGGCACGGCCGCCGCTTCACCGCCCCGGAGCTGTGCCGGCGCGCCACGGGGAAGCCGCTCTCCCCGGAGCCGCTGCTGCGCTACCTGGAAGGGAAGCTGCGCCCGCTGTACGGGATCTGAACGGCAGGCCCTCATCCCCCGGCCCCTTCTCCCAATGATGGGAGAAGGGGAGAACTGCCTGAAACGGGAAACCCCTCGCCCAGAATTGGGAGAGGGGTGGCGAGCCTGAGCGAGACGGGGTGAGGGCCCGCCGTTGCCGGCCCTCCGGCCGTGGATTAGCTTTGTGGCCTCACAGACACCTGGACCCAGCCCGCGTGCCGTGACGACAGCGATCGCCCAGACCGATCTTCCCTTCCCCCTCCTCCGGCGGGGGAAGGTGCGTGACGTTTACGACCTCGGCGACGCGCTCCTGATGGTCGCCACGGACCGCGTCAGCGCCTTCGACGTGGTCCTCCCGCAGCCCGTCCCCCGCAAAGGGGAGGTGCTGACCCTCCTTTCCGCCTGGTGGTTCGAGCGCACCCGCGACCTCGTCCCCAACCACCTGCTCTCGGTCGACCCCGACGAGATCGCGGCCCGCCACCCGCAGCTCCAGGACTCCCGCGACGTGTGGGCGCGGCGCTCCATGCTGGTGCGCCGCACCGAGCCGTTCCCGGTGGAGTGCGTGGTGCGCGGGTACCTGTCCGGCTCGGCGTGGAAGGAGTACGCTGGGGCCGGGACGCTGGCGGGCGAGCCGCTCCCGGCGGGGCTGGTCGAGTCGGCGCGGCTGGCATCACCGGTCTTCTCGCCGGCCACCAAGGCGGAGACCGGGCACGACGAGAACATCCCCTTCGCCCGCATGGCCGGGATCGTGGGCGCGGACGCGGCCGAGCGGCTGCGCGCGGCCAGCTTCGCGCTGTACGAGCGCGGGCGAGAGATCGCCGCGGCGGAGGGGATCATCATCGCCGACACCAAGTTCGAGTTCGGGCGCGACGAGCGCGGCGGGATCCTCCTGATCGACGAGGCGCTCACCCCGGACTCCTCACGCTTCTGGCCGGCCGACCGGTACCTTCCGGGACGCGGGCAGCCATCCTTCGACA
>JAFAYN010000128.1 GCA_019240375.1 Gemmatimonadota bacterium | reverse complement strand
GGCCCCATGATCGCCACGTACTCGTTGCGGCGGATGACCAGGTCCACCCCGCGGAGGGCGCGTACCGTTTCCGCCCCCATCAGGTACTGCTTCTGGAGGCCGCGGGTCTCGATGACCACGTCCCGAGCGGCGCTCATTTCTTCTCCTTCGCGTCCTTCCCCTCGTCCTCGGGCAGGCGGATCTTCGCGCCGGACTCCAGCTCGCGGATGGCCTGGTACGACCCCGAGACCACCACCTCGCCCCCGCGCAGCCCGCTCTTCACCTCGAAGTACTTGTCGCCGGAGATCCCCACCTGCACCGGGACCCAGGCCACGGTGTCGCCGCGGATCACGAACACCCCCTCGACCCCCTCCTCGTCTGCGTGCTTCGTCGGCGGGGTCGTGGGCTTGGGCGCCGCGTCGTCCTTGTCCTCGTCCTTGTCGCCGGAGTCCAGCTTCTTCCCGGCCGAGTCGCGCACCGTCAGCGCGATGATCGGGACCGACAGTGCGCCCTTACGGTTGTCCGTCACGATGTCGGCGGTGGCGGACAGGTCGGGGCGGAGCTGCTCGGGCGGGTTGTCGAGGGTGATGACCACCTCGAAGTCGACCGCCTGGTCGGTGGTCCCGGTCGCCGCGCCCGAGCTGGCGCCCTTGAGCGAGCTGTTGGCGATCCGGGTCACCGTCCCGCCGAAGGTCCGGTTGGGGAAGGCGTCGATGCGGACGTGGGCGCTGTCGCCGATGGCGATGTGCGGGACCTCGGTCTCGTCCACCTTGACCTTGGCCTCCATCACCGACAGGTCGGCGACGGTGAGGAGGAGCGACCCCGGGTTGTTCATCGTCCCGACGATCGCGGTTTCACCCTCCTCGATGTTGAGGCGCGTCACCCGCCCGCTCATCGGCGCCACGATGGTGGTCTTGCGGAGCGCCTCGCGCGCCTCCGACAGGCTGGCCTGCGCCTGCGCTACCCCGAAGCGCGCGGCCTCGGCCTGCGCCTGCGAGACCGACGCCTGGGTGCGCGCCTGCTCGATGTCGGCGGTGGAGATCAGCTCCTTGCTCTGCCCGAGCCGCTCGGCGCGCTGCACCGCGCTCTGCGCCTGGATCAGGTTGGCGCGCGCCTGGGCGGCCTGGGCCTGCGCCTGGGCCACCGCGGCCTCGGAGCGTCGTACCGCCGCCTCGTACTGCGTGGGGTCGATGCGGAGGAGGAGGTCGCCCTTGTTGACCCACTGCCCGTCCTGCACGGCGAGCTGGATCACGCGGCCGGAGATGTCGGCCGAGATGTCCACCTTGCGCTTGGGGTTGATGGTGCCGCTCGCGGTGACGGTGGATACCAGGTCGCGCCGGGCGACCACCTCGGTGCGGACCTCGGTTCCCTTCTTGGCCAGCGCGGTCTTCGCGGCCACCCCGCCGCCCGCTGCGACCACCAGTACCACCGCGGCCGCGATCGTCGTCTTCTTCATCTATCGTTACTCCGAACGCTTGAAGGTTCGTGTGAGCGTGCCAGGGATCCCGCGAGCGGTCCGCCCGGTCCTACCGGAGCCGCTGTCCGATCATCGATTCGATCGAGGCGAGCGCCTTGTGGAAGTTGAACACCGAGTCGATCCGCCCCTGCTCGGCCTGCGCCAGGGTGGTCTGCGCGTCGCTCACCTCCACCGAGGTCCCGGCGCCCAGGCGGAAGCGCTCGCGCGCCAGCCGCAGCTCCTCCGTGGCCTTTTCCACCACCTGCGCCTGGAGCTGCGCCGTCTGGTACGAGGTTTCCAGGTTGCGGAGAGCGGTGCCGATGTCCACGCGCAGCTTCAGCTCCTGCGAGCGCACCTGGTACTCGGCGTCCTCGGCCTGCACCCGCGCCTCCTCGACCCGCTGCTGCCGGGAAAGCCCGGTGAAGACGGGGAGCCGGAAGGTGAGCTGGGCGTTCATCGGCTGCCGGGTGTACTTGAAAGGGTAGCCGCTGTTGGCGTCGAGCACCTGCTGCCGGACCCCCGACTCGGTGAAGGCGTACCTGCTGCAGTCCTGCGGCGACGCGTGGATGAGCGCCGCGATGGCGTTCCCCTGCTGGCAGCTCGCCAGCTGCTGCTGGGCGGAGCTGAGCTCGCTCTGCACCAGCCCGTTGAGGTCGCCGGGGCGGTACATCGAGCCGTTCCACCCCACGTCCAGGCTCATGGTGGGGAAGTAGCTCGACCGGGCGGCCCGGATCCCCGTGCGCGCGGCGCTGGACGAGGCACGCGCGGCCCGCAGCGCGGGGTTGTTGCTCAGCGCCAGGGCGACCAGCGAGTCGGCGCTCCAGTGGGGCTGGGTCAGCTCGAAGCCGGTGCTGAGCCGGACCGACGGGTCCAGGGTGGTCCCCATCAGCTGCCCGAGCCCCAGCATGGCGATCGCCACCTGGTTCCGGTTCTGGAGCAGCTTGACCTCGGCCTGCCCGCGCTGCACCTCGGCCCTCCGCACGTCCAGCGGC
>JAFAYN010000545.1 GCA_019240375.1 Gemmatimonadota bacterium | reverse complement strand
CGGCGTCCAGCGTGCGGTCCGGGTCGGCTGCGGGCACGGCGGGCTTGCGGTCGTCGGGGGTGGCGGCGATGGCGCGGTCCAGCTCTTCCAGGAACGCCATGTCGTCCTCCAGCGTCCCCTGCACGGCCTCCGCGCCGGCTTCGCTCGTCGCGTCGGCATCGGCGACGGGGAGGGCGTCCTGCGGCGCGGCGCTCCCCTCCACCTCGTCCAGCCACGACAGGTCGAAGCCGTCCTCCTCGGCGGCGCCCCCGGCGGTGGGCGGGGTGTACTCCGGGACGGTGTCCTCGCCGTACGAGTCGAGCCGCGGACGGGGCGCTTCCCCGGCGGCTTCCGCGGGAGGCGCTTCGGCTTCGGCCCGGGGCTCGGGCGCCGCCTCCTCCGCGGTGGGGGCCGCCTCGGCCTGGCCCATCTCCCTCAGCAGGGTGTCCAGGCGCTCCACCTCGGCGCGGATCCTGGTCGCCTCCTCGTCGGCTGCGGTCACGGCGGACTCCAGGTGCGGGCGGCGCGCCGTCCAGGTCTCCTCCCCCAGCTCGCCGATCAGGTGGCGGAGGCGGACCTCCTCCAGCTCGTCCGCGGCCTCGGTGCGCATCGCCTCGGCCTGCTCCAGCTCGGCGCGCTGCGTGTCCAGGTCGCCGCGGATGGTTTCCTGGTGCGAGGACAGCTCCTGCGTGGCGGCGCGCAGGCGCTCCCTGTAGTCGGCGCGGACGCGCTCGGCCACGTGGCCGGGGACGCCGTTCCCCACCTCGTCCAGGCGGGCGAGCCACCCCCGCAGCTGGTCGCGCTGCTGCGTGAGCGCTTCGACCGTCGACCGGGTGTCGGCGGCGGCGGGAGAGTCGAGTGTGTTCATGGCACTCCGTGGGTGGAAACTGCGGCCGTCGCTCAGCCGCGGAACAGATCGATGAGGACTTCGGCGGCCTCTTCCGGCGAGACCGGCTCCACCTCGGCGGAGCGGGCCAGCGCAGGCGGGGCCGGATTGAAGAGGGAGCGCTCCAGGTGCCGGTCGTACGGGGTGAACTCCCCGCCCTCCACGCCCGACAGCAGGGCGATGGCCGGGTTCATCTTGGAGTCCAGGTCGTCCGCGTAGTGCAGCACCAGCGCTTCCAGGAGCTGCGGGATCTTGGGGCTCGCCCACTCCAGCCGCCCCTGGTGGCTGGCGATCAGGTGCTGGATCAGGAGGAGCCGGTCGGGAGCCAGCCCGGGGATCGCCTCGGCCTCGCGCCCGACGATCTGGATTCCCAGCAGGATGTGCCCCAGGAGCTGCCCCTCGACGGTGTAGCCGAAGCTGCGGCTGGCGCTCAGCTCGCGCACCTTGCCGATGTCGTGCAGGAGCGCGCCGGTCACCAGCAGGTCGCGGTCGATCCGCGCCCCCTGGCCGATGTAGTGGGCCGCCAGCCGGTCGCACATGCGCGCCACCGAGAGCGAGTGCTCCAGGAGCCCGCCCAGGTACGCGTGGTGGTTGCGCTTCCCGGCCGGGTGCATGCGGAAGGTGCGCCCCAGCGAGGTGCGCTTCCCCAGGCAGCGCTGCAGGAGGACACGGAGCGGCGGATCCTCCACCGTGTTGATCAGCGTGTCCAGCTCGCGCGAGAGCGCCTCGCGATCGCGCGGGCAGGAGGGGAGGAAGAAGGCCAGGTCCTCGTCCACCACCTGCAGCGGCTCCACCACCTGCACGGTGAGCTGGAGCCGGTCGTTGTACGACCCCACCCGTCCCCGCACCCCCACCACGTCGTCCGGGGCGAAGAGCCGGTCCAGCCGGTCGGCGTCGTCCCACACCATCGCGGTGATGGTCCCCGTCCGGTCGCCCAGGGTGAGCTGGAGGAAGGGCTTGGCCGCCTTGGTCTCGCGGCGCTGCTTGTCGTGCACCAGGTAGCAGGCGGTCACCTCGCACCCGTCCGACAGCTCCCCGATCATCCGCCAGGGGAAGCCGCTCCCGCAGAAGGCGCGCGGGTCCTGGCGCCGGACCGCCGCGCCCATCAGTCCCAGGAAGGTGCTGCTCATGGGCGCTCCGCCGCCCACACCGTGCGCCCCTCCACCAGGGTACGGACGGGGCGTCCGCGGAGCTTCCAGCCGCGGAAGGGGGTGTTGCGGCTCAGGGACAGGGACTTCGCCGGGTCCACGGTCCACTCCTCGTCCGGGTGGAAGACGGTCACGTCGGCGGGGCTCCCGAGCCGGAGCGTCCCGCCGGGGAGCGACAGGGCGCGCGCCGGGGCGCAGCTCATCCGCTCCACCAGCGTCGGGAGGTC
Source organism: Gemmatimonadota bacterium (assembly GCA_019240375.1). GTDB lineage: Bacteria > Gemmatimonadota > Gemmatimonadetes > Longimicrobiales > Longimicrobiaceae > JAFAYN01. The sequence continues at coordinate 4,842 of JAFAYN010000545.1, read as the reverse complement.
GATCACCCCGCGCCCCACCAGCTCGGTCAGCGCCAGTCCCAGGGCGGTCTCCAGCCCGATGATCCCGTTGGGGGCGTCCTCGAACGCCTGCTCCTTCTCGTCGTAGTGGTGCGGGGCGTGGTCGGTGGCGATCACGTCCAGCGTCCCGTCGCGCACCCCCTCGACCACCGCGGCGCGGTCGGCCTCGGAGCGGAGCGGCGGGTTCATCTTGGCCTGCGTCCCATACCGCTCCACCGCCTGGTCGGTCAGCGCGAAGTGGTGCGGCGTCGCTTCGGCGGAAACGCGGATCCCGCGCGCCTTCGCGGCGCGGATCAGCTCCACCCCGCCGCGCGTGGACACGTGCTGCACGTGCAGCCGCCCGCCGGTCAATTCCGCCAGCATCAGGTCGCGGGCGATCATCACGTCCTCGGCGGCGTTGGGGATCCCGGTGAGCCCCAGCCGCGAGGCGATGACCCCCTCGTTCATCGACCCGCCGCGTGAGAGCGCGAGGTCCTCCTCGTGCACGGCGACCGGGATGTCGAAGGTCTGGACGTACTCCAGCGCCAGCCGCATCACCCCGGCGTTCATCACCGGCCGCCCGTCGTCGGTGACGGCCACCGCACCCGCCGCGAACATCTCTCCGATCTCGGCCAGCTGCTCGCCCTTCTGCCCCACGGTGATCGCGCCGGTGGGGTACACCCGCGCGCCTCCCGCCCGCATCCCCTCCGACCGCACGAAGCCGACGGAGGCGGGGTTGTCGATGGGGGGGCTGGTGTTGGGCATGGCGACCACCGCGGTGAAGCCGCCCGCGGCCGCGGCGCGCGCCCCGCTGGCGATGGTCTCCTTGTGCTCGCCCCCCGGCTCGCGCAGGTGGACGTGCACGTCGATCAGACCGGGGCACACCACCAGCCCCGCGGCGTCGAAGACTTCCGCGCCCTCGGGGGCATCCAGCCGCTCGCCGATCTCCACCACCGCGCCGCCGTGCAGGAGCAGGTCGAGCGTCGCATCCATCCGCTGCGACGGGTCGATCACGCGCCCGCCGCGGATCAGCACCGGCCTCATTCGCCGCCTCCCGTCTTGGCGGCCTCGGCCCGCTCCGGGGCCCCGCCGGCGAGAAGGTAGAGGACGGCCATGCGGATGGCGACGCCGTTGGTCACCTGCTGCAGGATCACGGAGTGCGGCCCATCGGCCACGTCGCTGTCGATCTCGACGCCGCGGTTCATCGGTCCGGGGTGGAGGATCAGGATGTCGCGCCCGGCGCGGTCGAGCCGGGCCCGGGTCACGCCGAAGACGCGGTTGTACTCGCGGAGCGAGGGGACGAAGCCGCCCTGCATCCGCTCCAGCTGCAGGCGGAGGACGTTGAGGACGTCGGCCCACTCGATCGCGTCCTCGATGCGCCGGAACACCGTCACGCCCATCTCCTCCACGTCGCGGGGGAGGAGCGTCCGCGGGCCGCACACCGCCACCTCCGCCCCCAGCTTGCGCAGTCCCCAGAGGTTGGAGCGCGCCACCCGGGAGTGGAGGATGTCGCCGGTGATGCACACCTTCAGCCCCGCGATGCGGCGGAAGTGGTCGCGGATGGTGAGCAGGTCGAGGAGCCCCTGGGTGGGGTGCTCGTGCCGCCCGTCGCCGGCGTTGACCACGTTGGAGTCGATCCGCTCGGCCAGGAAGCGGGCGGAGCCGCTGGCGCCGTGGCGGATCACCACCATGTCGATCCGCATCGCCTCCAGGTTCTTCGCGGTGTCCACCAGCGTCTCGCCCTTGGACACGGACGAGCCGGAGGCGGAGAAGTTGACCGTGTCGGCGGACAGGCGCTTTTCCGCGAACTCGAAGGAGATGCGGGTGCGGGTGGAGTTCTCGAAGAAGGCGTTGACGATGGTCTTGCCGCGCAGGACGGGGACCTTCTTGATCGGCCGCTCGGAGATCTCCTTGAACGGCTCGGCCGTGTCGAGGATGGCGGTGATCTGCTCCGCCGACAGCTCCTCCAGCCCCAGCAGGTCCTTTCCCAGGTACGGTCCGGCGGGATGGGCCATCAGTCGGCGCTCCCTCCCACCAGCACCACCCCCAGGTTCCCGTCGATCTCGGGGACCAGCACCTCCACCCGCCCGCCGGGGGGCGCCGGGATCATCTCGCCGACGATGTCCGGCTGGATCGGGAGCTCTCGCCCGCCGCGGTCCACCAGCACGCAGAGCAGCGTCCGCCGCGGCCGCCCGAAGTCGGCCAGCTCGTCCAGCGCGGCGCGCACCGTCCGCCCGGTGTACAGCACGTCGTCCACGATCACCACCAGGCGCCCGTCGATCCCGCCGGTGGGGAGTCGCGTGGGCCCGACCACCGGGCGCGGCCCCACCGTCATCAGGTCGTCGCGGTACAGGGTGATGTCCAGCGTCCCCGTGGCGATGCCGAGGTCGGGGTGCGACCCCTGGATGCTCCCGGCCAGCCAGGTGGCCAGGTGCACGCCGCGGCGGTGGATCCCCACCAGCACCAGCGACTCGGCGCCCGCGGCCTGCTCCACGATCTCGCCCGCCATGCGCGCGAGCGTCTGCTCGACGGTGGCGGCGGTCATCATCGTCTTGCGCTGGGGGTCGGCCATGGTCCGGGCGTCGGGGTACGGGGCGTGGGCGGGTGGGGAGGAACTTACAGGTCGGGCCGGGGGGGTGTCAACGAACGGCTACGGGAGCCCGTTGGCCTCCCAGTCCCCGTCCGTCCACGTCCAGTACCGCCACTTGGCGTGGGCGATCTGGTACATCCGGAACTGGGACGCAACCCCCTCGACGCGCGCCCCGGGCGGTACCCCCTGCGCCGCGGTCACCTTGACCACGGCGCGCCAGCCGGTCCGGAACTGTCCCGGAGCCGCGAAGGTGTCCACCAGGTTCTCCGTGTTGTCCACCTCGCGGACGAACAGGTAGATCGGCGTGGCGGGGTACGCGTCGGTCCACTTCTTGGCGATCTTCACGCAGCACGAGTTCGCCGCCAGCGGGCCCGCGCTCCGCTCGCACGGGGGCGTCTTCAGGTCCAGCTCGATCCGGACGGTGTGCGCGGGGAGGGCCGGGAGCGGGGAGTTGTCGGTCAGGAACTTCTGCTCGGCGTGCTGCGCCGCGTTGCGGGCCTCCGCCGCCTCCGTGAGGTCGCCGATCGTCACCGCGGTCCCGTTGTTCTTGACGAAGCGGGCCCAGAAGAACTGGCCCTCGTGGTCGCTGACGGTCGCGGAATAGTCGCCCCCGAGCCTGGGGCGGCGGACGGGATGGGATGCGTTGGGCATGTCGGGGAAGGATGTAGAAGGGGGAGATACGTAGCCGGGCTACGGGGATGTCCCGGGCGGCGGAAGGGAGCTGGACGCGCCGGTCCGGCGCCGCGCCCGGAAGAAGGCGCGCAGCACCTCGCCGCACTCCCGCTCCAGCACGCCGGCGGTCAGCTCCACGCGGTGGTTGAGCCGCGGGTCCTGCACCAGGTTCCCGAGCGAGCCGGACATCCCGGCCTTGGGATCGGGCGCGCCGTACACCAGCCGCGGGATGCGCGCGAGCACGATGGCGCCCGAGCACATGGCGCACGGCTCCAGTGTCACGTACAGGGTGCAGTCCAGCAGGCGCCAGTGCCCGATGGATGCAGCGGCGCGGCGGATCGCCACCATCTCGGCGTGGGTGGAAGGGTCCTGCAGGGTGTGGGTCAGGTTGTGCCCGCGGGCGACCACCTCCCCGCCCCGCACGATCACCGCCCCCACCGGCACCTCGCCGATGCGCTCCGCCTTCGCCGCCTCCGCCAGCGCCAGGCGCATCCAGCGCTCGTCCTCGTTTTCGGGCGTATCCGTCATGTAAGCGTCAGAGGTACAAAAAACAGGACCCCGGCGAGCGTTTCGCCGGGGTCCCGTTCTACCACGGCGCTGGCTTCAGGCGCCTATGGCGGCGGTCTGCTCCGCGGTGAAGCGGCGGAAGAGGCCGGTCACCCTCCCCAGCACCGTGAAGTCCTCGTGCTCGTGCACCAGGATCGGGGCGTAGTCGGGGTTGGCGGGCTCCAGCACCACCTTCTCGTCCTGCCGGAAGTAGCGCTTCACCGTGGCCTCCTCGCCCATCTGCGCGGCGACGATGTCCCCGTCGCGCAGCTCGCCCTCCTCCAGCGGCTCCACCATGACCATGTCGCCGTCGAGGATTCCCATCCCCTGCATGCTGTCGCCCTTGACCTTCAGGAAGAAGGTGTCGGCCGAGGCGACCAGCTTGCGGTCCAGCCCGATCTCGTCCTGCACGTGCTCCCGGAGGAGCGCCGGGCGGCCCGCCGCGATCTTCCCGTAGAAGGGGATGCTGATCAGGTCCGGGGCCAGGTTCATTCCCAGGATCTTCACCCCGCGCGAGCGGGAAGCGTCGCGCTCGATGTAACCCTTGTCCGCCAGCGCCTGCAGGTGCTCCGAGACCGTCTTGGTGGACTTGATCCCGAAGCGCTTGCCGATCTCGCGGATGCTGGGCTGATACGTGTGCTGCTTGAGGTATTCGACGAGGTAGTTGAGGATCCGTCGCTCGATCTTGCTCAATGGTTCAGGCATAACTGCCTCCCCGGTATACCGGCACGTGGAAGTCGGAACCCCATGAAGGTGTCGCGCAGATCGCGGCACCTGTTGCGCAAGTGCTACGCGAACGTGGAGCAGAAACAACACCTGAATCCACGTAAACTCGCTTATAGCGCAACTTAGGACGCGTCTACGGGCTTGTCAACGATCTTGATCGGCCGGTCCGGAGCGGAGCCGATCCCGGGCGGCGTCCAGCCTCCGCGCGACCCCGTCCCGCCCCAGCAGCGCGATCACCGCGTCGATCCCCGGGCTGGCGGACGATCCGGTCAGCGCCAGCCGCAGCGGGTGCACCAGCTTGCCGAAGCCGA
>JAFAYN010000511.1 GCA_019240375.1 Gemmatimonadota bacterium | reverse complement strand
GCACCGCCCGGCGGCGGCCGGTCCGCGGCGCCGCCGACCTCCCCATTCCCGAGCCGCGTTAGCCCATGTCCACCCTCCTCGCTACGGCCCACCCGGCCGATGGTACGGCGCGCCCCGCGGCGCCGGCTCGCCGCGCGCGTCTCGACGCGGTGGACGTGCTGCGCGGGATCATCATCGTGGTCATGCTCCTGGACCACACCCGCGACTACGTCAACCGCGACGCGTTTTTCTTCAACCCCACCGACCTGGCCCGGACCACGGTCCCGCTCTTCTTCACCCGGTGGGTCACCCACTTCTGCGCTCCCCTGTTCGTCCTGTTGGCCGGGGTGGGGGCCTCCCTCCGGCTCGCGCGCGGGAGGTCGAGGGCGGAGCTCGCCCGCTACCTGGTCACTCGCGGCCTCTGGCTGGTGGTGCTGGAGTTCACCGTCATCCGCTTCGGGCTGGCGTTCGACCTCGACTACCGGGCCTTCCCCGGGATGCTGGAGGTGATCTGGGCCATCGGCGTGTCGATGGTGGTGCTCGCCGCCCTGGTCCGCCTCCGCCTCCCCGTGGCGGCCGTCGCGGCGCTCGGCCTCGCCATCGTCGCGCTGCATGACCTGGCCGACGGGTGGCAGGTGCCCGGCACGGCGTGGATGCTCCTGCACCGGCAGGGGATGATCCAGGTGTTCGGCGTCCCGCTGCTGGTGGCGTACCCCATCGTCCCCTGGGTCGGGGTGATGCTGCTCGGCTACGCGCTGGGGACGGTGTACGGCTGGGAGCCCGGGAGGCGCCGGCGCTTCCTGCTCCGGACGGGGGGGGCGGCGGTCGCGGCCTTCGTCGCCGGTCGCGCCCTCGACCTGTACGGCGATCCCGCGCCCTGGTCGGTGCAGCCGACACCCGTCTTCACCGTCCTTTCCTTCCTGAACACCACCAAGAACCCGGCGTCGCTCCTGTACCTGCTGATGACGCTCGGCCCCGCGCTCCTGGCGCTCGCCTGGCTGGAGCGCCGGGAGCGCGGTCCCTTCGGGCGGGCGCTGGTGGCCTACGGGCGGGTGCCGCTCTTTTTCTACGTGGTGCAGTGGTTCGTGGCGCACTCGCTCGCCATCGGCCTGTCGCTGGCGGCGGGGAGGCCGGTGGACCATCTCTTCGGGATGCCCGGTGCCGCCACGCCGGCCCCGGGGGCGGGCTTCGGCCTGGGCGTCACCTACCTGGCCTGGCTGCTCGGACTCGCCGTCACCTTCCCGCTCTGCCGCTGGTTCGCCGGGGTGAAGGGGCGGCGCACCGACTGGTGGCTGAGCTACCTGTGAGCCCGGGGACGCGCCGCCGACGTCGTAGCGGCGACGGGGCGGATCCACGGCCGGTACATGTCGTTGCGGGACAGGCCCCTGGCTTGCACGGTAGGTAGGTTCCGGGTAGGTTGCCGGTACGATCTCCACCACAGGACTGCCATGACCACCGTCGACATCGCCGCGAAGCTCGGAGGACTGGAGGGGCTGAAGATCGCGTCCGACCTGGCCCTCGTCGGAGCGATCGAGGAGGGGCTGCCCACGTCCGCGGTGGACGCGATGGTCGAGACCGGCACGCTCTCCGCCCGGGAGATGGACGAGCTGGTGATCCCGCGGCGGAAGCTCGCCCAGCGCAAGCAGAGGAAGCAGCGGCTCACGCCCGAAGAGTCAGACCGGCTGGCCCGCATCGCCCGGATCACGGCGCTCGCGGAGGAAACCTTCGGCGACGACGAGCGGGCGGCCCACTGGCTCCGTGCTCCCAACCGGGGGCTGGGAGGTGCGGTCCCGCTGGAGATGCTCCAGACCGGTGAGGGCGCCATCGTCGTACAGCAGGCCCTCGGCCAGATCGCGCACGGCATCTTCGCCTGATGCTTGTCTGGCGGCTCGCCCGGGAGATCTACCCGGCTCTCGACGGAGAAGGCGCGCGCCTGAACGGAGGGCGCTGGAACTCGCCCGGGACTCCGCTCGTCTATACGGCGGGCTCCCGGGCTCTGGCCGCGCTGGAGCTGCTCGTCTGGGTCGATTCCCGCTTCCCACCTGTCGACCTGCACCTGTTCGAGGTGGAGATCCCCGACAGGGTTTCGATGGAGAGGGTCGACCCGGCCTTCCTGAACCCGGCCTGGCAGCAGTCCAGGGACGCGGAGTGCCGGCGGATCGGAGACGAATGGGCCCTCTCCGGGCGTACCCTCCTGCTCGCCGTTCCCTCGTCGCTGGTGCCGGAAGAAACCAACTATCTGGTCAACCCGCGGCACCCGGAGATGGCCGGCGTCCGGGTGGCGGGCTCCCGGCCGTTCGCATTCGATCCGCGGCTGCTGTAAGGGCGTAGACCCCCTTCCCACTCTCTCCCCCGATGTTGCTCCGGCACGCCGACGGTTTTATACTGTGCCTGGCAACCCTCTCCCTCACACCCCCCGCTCGCTGGCGTCGAAGTCCCCGGCGAAGGTGCATTCACCCGTTCCATCGCTCCCTTGAGAACGAAAACCGCCCTCGTGCTCGCGGCCGCGCTCTGCGCCGCGGCGCCGCTGGCCGCCCAGGACCGCGACGCGCAGGGACAGGCGTACGTGGTCCGCCCGGGCGACACCCTGTGGGACATCGCGCGGAGCTGCCTCGGCGACCCCTTCCTCTGGCCCGAGGTGTACCGCCTCAACGCCGGCGCCGTCCGCGACCCGGCCCGCATCTCGCCGGGGCAGCGGCTTTCGCTCCCCGTCTGCCGCGAGGGGGCCCCGGCCGACGTGGCCTTCGCGCCCGCGGACCAGCGGACGGAGGGGAACCGGATCCTCCCCGCGGCCGGCACCGGCGACGTCCCGGTGGTCGCTCCGGGCGACTTCTACCGGGCGGCGGTGCTGGTGCGCGACGACGAGGTCCCCGCGGTGGGGCGGCTGGTGGAGCGCAAGGCGGCCACGGTGGTCCCCATCGCCATGACGCCGCAGATCTCCCCGTACGACAGCGTGTACGTCGCCCTGGCGACCCCCGGCGCGCTGCGGGTGGGCGACCCGGTCCACTTCTTCCGGCGCGACCGGGAGGTGAAGCCGTACGGGCACGTGTTCGTATCCACCGGGATGGGGACGGTGAACGCCGTCGACGGCAGCGTCGCCACGGTGGTGATCCGCACCCTGTTCGACGCGGTCGCCCTCAGCGACCTGGCGGTCCCCGCCGCCCGCTTCCCGGTGCGTCCCGGCGTCGCTCCCCGCGCCCCGCGGCAGGAGCTGCAGGGGCGGATCGTCGGGTTCGAGCGCCCGCACCCGGTCCAGGCCACCCAGGAAAACGTCTTCCTGGACCTCGGGAACGCCTCCGGGGTGAAAGAGGGGGACGTGTTCAGCGCCTACATCCCCGCCACGAAGCGCGACTGGGGGACCCGTCCCCCGATCTCCGTCGGGCGGGTGCAGGTGGTGCGGGTGACCGACCGCACCGCCACGGCGCGGATCACCGGGCTGACGCAGCCGGACGTCGAGCCGGGGATGACGGTCCGCCTGGTCGCCGAGATGCCATGACCCGGCGAGCCGCGAGGGTCGGCGCCCCCGTGACTCGCGACGCCCTTCCGCAAGGAGGGGCGTCGCCGCGTATGGTCCCTGTCGGTGGGGAGGAGCGTAGATGATCGAGGCCATGCACCTGGTGGCGCTCGCGCTGTACCTGGTGGCCGCCACCCTGCTGGGGGTGTCGCTCGCCCGCAACGAGACCCGCCTCACCGGGATCGCCACCGCGGTCGCCGGGGTGGGGGTGCTGGGGCACGTGCTGGGGCTGGTCGCCTTCTGGACCGGGTGGCGGGAGCTCCCCCTGGTGGGGCTGGGGCCCTCGCTTTCCGTGCTCGCCCTGCTGGTGGGGCTGGGGTCGCTGGGGGTGGCGACGCTGGGGAAGACCGGCCCGCTGGGGCTGATCCTGGTCCCGGTGGCCGCGCTCCTGGTGGGGGCCGCCGCGACGGTGGGGGTCCACCCCTCCGGCGAGGTGCTGGCCTTCCAGGGGCCCTGGTTCGTGCTGCACGTGGTCCTGGCCTTCGTCGGGTACGCCGGGCTGACGGTGGCCTTCGCCTGCGGGGTGATGTACCTGGTGCAGTTCCGGGAGTTGAAGAACAAGAACTTCGGTGCGATCTTCCGGTTCTTCCCCCCGCTCGACACCCTCGACCGGCTGGGGAAGTGGGCGCTGATCGTCGGGCTGCCGTTCCTGACGCTCGCCCTGGCCGTGGGATGGGCCTGGTCGGAGCGCTTCGGGCGCCCGATGGAGCCCGGAAACCCGAAAGTCGTGTGGGGGGTACTGAGCTGGCTTCTCTTCGTCGCCGCCCTCCTTGCCCGGGCGGGCGGGGGGAGGCGGGCCCACCGCGCCGCCCTGGCGAGCGTGGTCGTCTTCGCCATCGTGGTGGTCACCTACGTCGTGCTGCGCGTCGGCGAGCCGCGGGCGGGCGGGTTCCTGTGAGCGGGCTGTACCCCGTGCTGCTGGACCTGCGCCGCTGCCGGGTGCTGGTGGTGGGCGGCGGCGCGGTGGCCGCGCGCAAGGTCGCGGGAGTGGTGGAGGCCGGCGGCCGCCCCACCATCGTCGCGCCCGAGCTGGCCCCGGAGCTGGCCGCGCTGACGGAGCGCGAAGGGCTCCCCTGCCACCGCCGCCCGTACCGGGCGGGCGACACGGCCGGGTTCCAGCTGGTCTTCGCGGCCACCGACCGTCCCGAGGTCAACGCCGCCGTGGCGCGCGAAGCCGCGGAGGGCGGGGCGCTGGTGGACCGGGCCGACGCGGGGGGCGAGTCGTCGTTCCACGTCCCCGCGACCGTCCGCCGCGGCGAGGTGGTGGTGGCGCTCTCCACCGGCGGGGCCTCGCCGCTCCTGGCGCGCCGGCTCCGCGAGCGGCTGGAGGAGGTGGTGACGGCCGGCGTCGGACGCGCCGCCCGCCGCCTGGAAGAGCTTCGGGACGAGGTGCGCGTCCGCTGGCCCCGGGACGAAGCGCGCCGCCGGGCGTTCTGGTTCGATCTGATCACCCCCGAGTTCCTCGACGACGCCGTAGCCGGGCGCGACGAGGACGTGGACATGCGCATCTCCCGATGCCTCTCGCAGTCGTAGGACTCAGCCACCGGACCGCGCCCATCGAGGTCCGGGAGCGGCTCGCCTTCGCCCGGGGCGAGGTCCCCGCGGCGCTGGTCGGCCTGGTCGAGTCGGGCACGGCCGGCGAGGCGGTGGTCCTCTCCACCTGCAACAGGACCGAGCTGTACCTCGCCCTCCCCGACGAGCGGCGGGGGGTCGAGGCCGCGCAGTCGCTCCTGGCCGGGCGGCTCGGCCAGGAGCCCTCCGCCATCGCCAGCCACCTGTACGTGCACCGCGACCGCTACGTCGCCGAGCACCTGTTCCGCGTCACCGCCGGGCTCGACTCCATGGTCCTGGGCGAGCCGCAGATCCAGGGGCAGGTCAAGGACGCGTACGCGGTGGCCCGGGAAACGGTCAGCCCCGCCGGCGCCATGGTCGGCCCGGCGCTGAACCGGATGTTCCAGACGGCGTTCTCGGTGGGCGGCAGGGTGCGGAGCGAGACCGAGGTGGGGATGGGCGCCGCGTCGATCTCCTCCGCCGCGGTGGAGCTGGCGAAGAAGATCTTCGGCTCCCTGCGCGGGCGGCGCGCGCTGGTGCTGGGGGCGGGGGAGATGAGCGAGGTCACGCTGGAGTGCCTGCGCGGCGAGGGGGTGCGCACCGCGCTGGTGGCGAACCGCACCTTCGACCGGGCGCAGGAGCTGGCGGCGAAGTGGGGCGGCGAGGCGATCCGCTGGGACGAGTTCGGCGCCGCCCTCCCGCGCGTGGACATCGTCATCTGCTCCACCGCCGCCCCGCACCCGGTGCTCACCCGCGAGCGCTTCCGGAAGGCCATCCCGGGCGAGGTGCGCAACCCGCTCTGCATCATCGACATCGCCATCCCGCGCGACGTCGACCCGGCGCTGGGCGCCGAGCCCAACGTGTTCCTGTACAACATCGACGACCTCACGCAGATCGTCGACGACAACCTGGGCCGCCGCCGCGCCCAGCTCCCCGTGGCCGAGTCGATCGTCGCCGAGGGGGTGGAGGACTTCTGGGGGTGGTACTCCGGGCTGGCGGTGGTCCCCACCATCCGCGACCTGCGCGACCACGGCGAGCGCGTCCGCCGCGAGGAGGTGGAGCGCACGCTCAAGCGCCTCTCCCACCTCCCCGACGCCGATCGGGAAGCGGTCGAGGCGCTGAGCCGCGCCCTGCTCAACAAGCTCCTGCACGCCCCCACGGTGCGCCTGCGCGAAGCGGCCGGGAACGGGCGCGGGACGGCGGTGCTCGACACCGCGCGCTACCTTTTCGAGCTTGACCGAGAGCCGTCCGACGAGGGCTGAAGCGCCCCGACCTCCTCCCACCTCCCGACCCGAGACCGGTTTCGTGACCGCTGCGCTGGCCCTGCTGCAGAGCCCCGCCCCCCACGCGCCGACCGGCGAGTTCGCCGCCGCCTGGGACAT
>JAFAYN010000473.1 GCA_019240375.1 Gemmatimonadota bacterium | reverse complement strand
CGCTTCCCTCCCCCCGCCCCGCTCCGCCTGCGGCGTGGCCGGGGACTGCTGCGGGGTTCCGCAGCTCACGCAGAACTTCCAGTCCGGCTCCACCATCTCGCCGCACTCCTGGCAGGGGAGCGCGCGCTGCGTCGTCCCGCAGAAGGGGCAGAAGCGCACCTCCCGCCCCTCGGGGAGCGGGGTGCGGCAGCCCCGGCACAGCGTCGGCCGCCGGGGGGGTTCTTCGGTCCGGTCCTCCACCGGCACGCTCCGCGCCGCGGGCTCGGGAGCCTGCGCGGGCGGGGGCGGCGCCACCCGCATGGCCGGGACCGCGGGCGGCGGGGCGAGGCTCGGCGACATGGCCAGGGACGCGGGGTTCACCCGCACCCCCACCGCCGCGTAGTCGCGGTACAGCCCCAGGATCGGGTTGGGGGCGCGCAGCTCGCGGCGCAGCTCGTCCTGCACCTCGGGAAGGTCCAGCGACACGTACTCCTTTTCCCCCGCCAGGAGGCGGAGGAGCGCGTGCTCGTAGGCGGCCAGCTCCGCGAAGCCCAGCTCGGCGCGGACGGTGCGGTACGGGACGTACTGCTGGTAGATCTCCGCGATCGTCATCTCCCAGGCATCGCCCGGGCGCTCGCGGCGAAGGCTCTCCACCAGCCGCCAGTACAGGCGATCGAGGGGGTCCATGCGGTCCGTGTGAAAGGGTCGGTCGGAAAGCTCAGGGCATAGAGGTGGCGGCGGAGTCCAGCGGCATCGCCGGGGTCGTCCCGGGCACGCCGACGGTGCCGGGAGCCAGGGTCCCGGGGACGGTGCCCGGTGCGGCCACGGGCGGCTGGCTGGCGACCAGCGCCCTCACCTCCGGGGGCGCCTGGGCGAGCACCCGCTCCGCCTCCGTCATCCGGCCGGAGGTCCGCAGCGCGCGCACCATCCCGATGTACGCCTCCGACGACTTCGGGTCGAGCCGGAGCGCCGTCCGGAAGCGGTCCGCCGCCTCGTTGGGGTGGCCGGTGTCGAGCAGGAGGAAGCCCAGCTCCTGGTGCAGCCCCGGGTCGTCCGGAGCCGCCTTCAGCCCCAGCCGCAGCTCGCTCAGCGCGTCCTGGTACCGTCCGGCGCGCCTGTGGATCCGCGCCAGGTACAGCCGCGGGGTCGGGTCCTTGGGGTGCTTCTCGGCGTAGGCGCGGAACTGGGCCGTGGCCCGGTCGCGGTCGCCGCTGCGGAACAGCGCCACCCCCTCGTCCAGCCCGCGATCGTCGGCGCGCCCCCGCAACACCAGCCCCACCGCCGCGATCAGCAACAGCACGAGGGCGACCATCACCCAGATACGCTCGTGGCGCGGCGCCGGGGTCGAGGCGCGGACCGGGTGCACCAGCGTCCCGTCCTCGGTGAACACCGGCTCCTCGGGCGCGGGGACCGGCGGGGCCGGTGGGATGGCGGTCGCTTCCCACTCCAGCCGCTCCGCCGTGCGCAGCGCCAGCTCCACGTCCCCGGGCTCGGGCGCCTCGCCGCCGTGCACCCGCCGGGCACGCGCCCCCAGCTCGTGGAAGGCGGCGGCCAGCTCGATGGAGATGCGGTCGCGCCGCCGCAGCTCGCCCATCAGCTCCGACGCGGGAAGCTCGTCCGGGGCCAGGGCGCGGAGGCGGAGCTCCATGGGCGCCTGCGGGTCGTCGCGGAGGAGGCGGCGGATGGAGGCTTCCAGCGCCTCGGTGAGCTGCAGGAGCGCCGTCCGGCGCACCCCCGGGTCCGCGCTCCCCCCGCGGAGCACCGCCACCGCGTCCACGGCCCCTCGCAGCGGCTTCAGCGCCGCTTCGTCTCCCCCCATGTTCGCGACCACGCGTGCCTCCGGCGACGGTTCGACAGGTCACCGGGGCGCAGGCGGCGCGGGTCCCGGTGCTGGATTCCGTCCACCTTCTGCAAGTAGCGGGCACAAGCGGAAAGCGCCCCCCGGAGGCCGGGAGGCGCTTTCTTCGCGAGGCGGGCCGGGGACGCCGCTACGAATCGATCCGAACCAGCCCCATCTCCGCGATCCCCCGCACGAACGACTCCGCGTCGTCGCAGGGGAGCCGCCGGCCGGTGCGCTCCCGGACCCGCTCGGCGGAGCGCAGCATGAACGCCGCGAGCGAGTCACCGGGGTGGGACGAGGCGTCGCGCATCGCCACCACGATCTCCTCCCAGCTCCCGCTGAACACCCGCCCCTCCTCGGTGCTCACGCGGTGGGCGGCCTCCCCGGGACCCACCTGCGGGAAGCTCGGCGCAGGCGGAAGGGCGCGGGTCAGCCGCTCCACCTGCTCGGCCAGCGCCAGCGGACGCTCCGCGGGCTCGGTGGAGCCGATCTCGAAGGCGGCCTCTACCTCGGCGAGCAGGTGCTCGATCTCGTCCGGCTCCCCCTCCAGCTCCTCCAGCCGGGCATGCCAGGGCGCCAGCGACGCGTCGCCCTCCTGCACCCCCTCCAGCGAGCACTTGAGGTCGATGAAGCGCCACACCGAAAGGGTGTCCCAGTGCTCGGCGGGCGGGACCCGCTCCAGCTCCTGCAGCGCGCCGGCCGTGTCGCCGCGGTCGTACAGGAGGTGCGACAGGTAGATGCGCGCCTCGTGCAGCTCCGGGTCCAGGCGCAGGGCGCGCCGCAGCTCGCGCCGGGCGCCCACGTCGTCGCCCAGGGCGTGCAGGGTGTACCCGCGCGCCGCCGCCACCTCGGGGTGCTCGGGGTGCGCCGCCACCAGCGCGGTGAAGCGGTGCCGGGCGTGGGTGAAGAGCCCCTCGCGGTACAGCGCCCGCCCCACGGCCAGCCCGATCTCCAGGTCGTCGGAAAGGCCCATCGCGTCGATCCGCGCGAAGCAGCGCAGGGCGTCCTCGATCTCCCCGAACTTGAGGAGCGTCTCGCCCAGCCCGACCCACGCGTCCTCGTACTCGTCGTCCACCTCCAGCGCGGTCTCGAACGAGCGGCGCGCCCAGGCGTACTCCTCCCGGGCGATGCGCACGTACCCGATCCCCACGTGCAGGAGGGTCGAGTCGGGGTGGAGGATGATTCCCTCGTTGAGCACTTCGAGCGCCTGGTCGTACTCGCCGGATTCGTAGAAGCGGTGAGCCCGCTCGTCGTATTCTTCGGAGCTGAGGAAAGGATTCGCCATGGAAGCCCTGGTGCACTGCGAGCTGAAGTTACGGGCGTCCCGGACGGCCCGCGGAGGGGCCGGACCGGTCGGCGCCCCTGCGAGCCTTTCGCGGGAAACGCCACCCACAAATATAATCCCGGCGGGTCCGGGCTACCACCCCGTCGGCGGACCCGATCTTGCGCCGAGCCTCCCCAACGGGCATCTTCCATCCGCGTCCCGGACCCGAGGAGGCTATGTTCAACTGGCTGCTGCGTAAACGTTTGAGTGGCGAGGCGAAGCGGAAGCTCATGATCGCCGCCGCGCGCTCCGAAGAAGCGATCATCGAGACCCACGTCGCCAACGCCCTGGACCTGCTGGAGGACCTGGGCGACGAGGTGGACCTCGACCGTGGGATCGAGCTGTACCTGGAGATGATGGCCCCCCCCGACCCGGTGGCCGCCATCGTCGCCAACCGCGTCATGGCCCGAACCGAGACCAGCATCCCCCGCGGGGTGGTGGTGCGCGGCGGCCGCTTCGAGAACGTGTTCCGCGACGACCAGAAGCGGAACCCCTCCCGCCGCGACGACCGGAAGCGCCGTTAGCCCCACACCGCGCTCCCCACGATGCAGCGCGCGGGCCGACCACGGTCGGTCCGCGCGTCGTGCTTCCCCACCCCGCCGTCCGGATTCCATACACCGGTGCCAGGTCGTTGCTCCGCAACGGGTTCGCCCACGAAGGCGGCGCCGGTGTCGAGAAAGCGTACGGAATCCCGCCTCCGCCCCGCCCGTCCCGCTCATCCATAAATCCTTATTTATCAAATACTTGGAGGTTTAGTGCGCGTGTGGACCACCGCTTGCCTTACGGAAGGACCGGCAAGCCTTACCCCACACCCACCGTTCCCCCATGACCGCCAGATCCCACTCCCGTTCCGGAGCCAGCCATTTCCCGGGCACCCCCTGCATGGAGGCGTCCGATGTTTCACGGTAGAGTGCTGGTGGTGAGCGACCGCACCGACGTGATCGCGGAGCTGGACCCGACCATCCGCGCCGAGGGGCATCTGGTCCTGACCGTCCCCGACGGCGAGGAGGCGCTGAGCGTCTTCGAGGAGGGGATCATCCCCGACGTGCTGATCACGGACCTGGGCTCGGAGGGGTCGCTGGAGGGGATCTCGTACCTGCGCCGCTTCCGGCAGCTCAACCAGTTCGGCCGGCACATGGCGGTGGTGGACGAGGGCGCGCCCTTCACCGGGGGCACGGGGCTTTCGTCCGGCTCGCCCTTCGGGACGGAGCCCTTCGGCGTCCTCCCCCGCCCCTTCGACCCGGAGCGGGTGCGCGGCGAGGTGGCCGAGGCCATGGATGGGATCAGGCGCGACCTGCAGTCGCTGCGCGGGGAGATGCTCCGCGAGACGGCGCGCCTCCAGCAGGCGATCCGCGACGCGCAGCTGGAGATGGTGACCGCGCTGGCGATGACCATGGAGGCCAAGGACCCCTACATGCGGGGGCACTGCTCGCGCGTGGCGGAGCTGGCGCGCCAGGTGGCGCTGGAGCTGGGGGTGGACGACGTGGAGGTGGACCTGCTGCACACCGCCGCGATGCTGCACGAGCTCGGGAAGATCGGGGTCTCGCTCGACCTGCTCCACAAGACGACGCCGCTGACGCCGATGGAGCTGCACCAGATCCGCTCGCACACGCAGACCGGGGCGCAGATCGTGGGCGCGGTCCCCTCGCTGCGGCGCACCGTGCCGCTGATCGAGAACCAGTACACCGACTACGCCGAGCTCCCGGACCGGATCTCGCCCGAGAAGCCGGAGTTCCTGCTGGCGGGGATCCTCCGCGTGGTGGACACCTACGACGCGATGACCTCCAACCGCTCGTACCGCGGCGACCTCCCCCGCGACCTGTGGGAGCCGGTGCTCCGCGGCGAGGCCGGGAGCAAGTTCCACCCCGACGCGGTGCTGGCCTTCTTCCGGGTGGTGGACCGCCTGGCCGCCCGGGCGGCGTAGGGTCGGAAGGGAGATGGACGCGAGCAAGGAGGGCCGGAGCCCGCCCGGGTGCCGGCCCCCGGGGCCTCTTCCCGCCCGCACCCCCGCGAGCATGGGGGCGCGCAGGCGGTGGAGCGCCACGCGCCGGAGGAAGGCCTCCGGCCGATCGGCGCTCCCCCGCCCCATCCGGGCGCTGCTCGCCTCCCTCCCCACGTCCGGGGAGGGAGTTTTTGTTGGTGGAATAGGAGCGAGGCCAGGCGGGCGCCCTCCCCACAGCCTGCCCCCTCGATCCCCCGCGAGCAGGAGAAAGGGGGAGCACGACGAACAAGCAGTTGCAGTGCTCCCCTCCCCCTCGTGGGGGAGGGGCCGGGGGAGGGGGGCTACAGCGCCGACTGAACTCCGGTGCTGACCCGGCGCCGCACGCCCCCATCCGGCGCTGCGCGCACAGCAGCCCCCTTGATCCCCCAATTCTGGGGGAAGGCCCGGCAACTACGAACAACACAGGGTCGGCATCCATGCGTGGACGCCGACCCTGTGTTGTTTTGCCGTTCCCTGCCGTTCCCACATTCTGTTGCGAGGGAGACGCGCCCGGCCGTTTGGGCGTGGCTCCCGTAGCGGTCGGGGAGACTGCCGGTAGTTTGGGCAGGCTCACCGGCCCCGCGGAAGAGACCGGCAGCAGTACCGCCGGGCTCTGGAGCGGCCCGCCACCACGCACAAAAACTAATCCCGCCCCACCGCCTCCAACCCGTACAGCCGGATCTTGTTGTGCAGCGTGGCCCGAGAGATCCCCAACGCTTCCGCAGTCTGGGTACGGTTCCCGTCCAGCATCACCAGCGTCCGCTCGATGTGCTTCCGCTCCATGTCCTCCAGCGACATCACCACCTGGTGCTCCCGCACCGGGAGCGACGACGCCGAGGAGGGCGAGCGCAGTTCCGCGGGAAGGTGCTCGGGGAGGATCGTCTCCTCGCCCATGGAAAGCACCAGCGCCCGCTCCAGCACGTTGCGCAGCTCGCGGACGTTGCCGGGCCAGGCGTACCCCAGCAGCAGGTCCAGCGCCCGCGAGGACAGCTTCGCCGCCCCACGCGGGTGCTGCTTGCGCAGCCCTCCCAGGAGCCGGTGCACCAGCTCCAGCACGTCGTCGCGGGAGCGCTCCCGGAGCGGCGGGAGCGTCAGCGGGAGCACGTTGAGCCGGTAGTACAGGTCCTCGCGGAAGCGGCCGCCCTGGACCTCGGCGTCCAGCCCCTTGTTGGTGGCCGCCACCAGCCGCACGTCCACCTCGATCTCCCGGGTCCCGCCCAGCCGCCGGAAGGTCTTCCGCTCCAGCACCTTGAGCAGCTTGGGCTGGAGGTCGGGGGCCAGGTCGCCGATCTCGTCCAGGAAGATGGTCCCCCCGTGCGCCACCTCGAACAGCCCGCGCTTCATGGTCTTGGCGTCGGTGAAGGCCCCCTTCTCGTGCCCGAACAACTCCGAGTCCAGGAAGTTGGCCGACAGCCCGGCGCAGTTGATCTCCACGAACGGGGCCCGGGCGCGCGGCGAGTGGGCGTGCAGCATCTGCGCGACCCACCCCTTCCCCGTCCCGCTCTCCCCCAGCAGGAGCACCGTGGTGTTGTCGGAGGCGGCAAGCAGCTCGACCTGGCGCGCCATCTCGCGCATCCGGGGCGAGGAGCCGAGGGTGGAGGTGTCGCGCCCCTCCGCCAGCCGCCCGGCGAGGAGGCGGTTGGTGCGGCGCAGCTCGGACTTCTCCATGGCCCGGTTGGCGGCGGCCAGGAGGTGCGGGAGCTCGACCGGCTTGGTGAGGAAGTTCTCCGCCCCCAGCCGCATCGCCTCCACCGCGGTCTCGATGTCGCCGTGGCCGGTGAGCATGATGACCGTGGCGTCGCGCGGGACGAGCACGTCCAGGACGTCCATCCCCGACATCCCGGGGAGGTACAGGTCGAGGAGCACCAGGTCCGGGCGGGAGGCCTCGTAGAGGCGCAGCCCCTCTTCCCCGGTCAGGGCCCGGAACACCTCCCACCCTTCCCGCTCGAACAGGCGGCCCAAGGAGCGGAGTACGTCCGGCTCGTCGTCGATCAGGAGGATGGAGCGCGCCATGTCTGCCAGGGGTTGCGGGGCTCGCCCCGACCGGGGCGGCCCCCGATGGGGCGGCGGTCGGGACGGATCAGGTCAGTACTTCCCGTACTTTGCTCAGGAGCGCTTCGGGGCGGAAGGGCTTCTCGATGAGATGGATCCCGCTCTCCAGCACTCCGTGGTGTGCCAGCGCGTCGTCGGTGTACCCGGACATGTAGACCACCTTCAGCTCCGGGTGCATCTCCACGGCCCGGGACGCAAGGGCCCGGCCGCTCATCTGCGGCATCACCACGTCGGTGAGGAGGAGGTCCACCTCTTCCCCCGAGGTGAGCAGGATCTCCAGCGCCGCGCCCGGGTGCGGGGCCTCCAGCACCCGGTACCCGCTGCGCTCCAGGAGCCGGCAGGCGAGCGAGCGGACGGAGTCCTCGTCCTCCACCAGGAGGATGGTTCCCCGGGCCGGGCGCGGCGCCGCCTCGGGAGCGGGTACTTCCCGGGGGTCCGGCTCCCCGGCGACCACGGGGAGGTAGACGTGGAACGCGCTCCCCTCCCCCGGCCGGCTCTCCACGTGCACGCAGCCGCCGCTCTGCTTGACGATCCCGTACACGGTGGCGAGCCCCAGCCCCGTCCCCCTGCCGTGCGGCTTGGTGGTGAAGAAGGGCTCGAAGACGCGCGCCAGCGTCGCCTCGTCCATCCCCGTCCCGGTGTCGCGCACCGCCAGGTGGACGTACGTGCCCGGGTGCTCGCAGGTGAGGCAGCAGCGGACCTCCGCCTCGTCCAGGTGGACGGTGCGGGTCTCCACCTCCAGGCGCCCGCCGGTGGGCATGGCGTCACGGGCGTTGACCGCCAGGTTCATCACCACCTGCTCGATCTGCCCCGGGTCCGCTTCCACCCGGCCCAGGGCGGGGTCGAGCGCCAGCACCAGGTCCACGTCCTCGCCGATCAGGCGGCGGAGCATCCCTTCCATCTCCGTCACCGTGGCGTTCAGGTCCAGCACCCGGGGCTGGAGCACCTGCCTGCGGCTGAACGCCAGGAGCTGGCGCGTGAGCTTGGAGGCGCGGACGCACGCTTCCCGGATCTCCTGCAGGTCGGTCCGCAGTTCGCTCCGCTCGGGGACGTCCATCAGGAGCATCTCGGAGGTCCCCTGGATCACGGTGAGCACGTTGTTGAAGTCGTGCGCCACCCCGCCGGCCAGCTTCCCCACGGCGTCCAGCCGCTGGGCCTGGCGCAGCTGCTCCTCGCTCCGGTGCAGCGCCTCCTCGGCGTGCTTCCGCTCCGTGACGTCGCGCGAGTTGATGACCAGCCCCTCCACGGCGGGGTCGTGGAGGAGGTTGTGCCCCGTGGTCTCGAACCAGAGCCACTCTCCGCTCCCGTGCCGCACCCGGTACTCCGCCATGGTGACCAGGTCCGGCTCTTCCACGAGCTGGAGGAAGACTTCCTGTACCCGGTCCAGGTCGTCCGGGTGGATCAGGTCGAAGGCGTAGCGGCCGTCCATCTCCTCCGCCGGGTATCCCAGGATGCGGTGGAGCGAGGGGCTGGAATAGCGGATCGTCCCCTGCGCGTCCAGGACGACCACCGTGTCGGGGGCGTTCTCCACCAGCGAGCGGAAGCGGCGCTCGCTCTTCAGCAGCTCCTCTTCCCAGCGCTTGCGCTCCGTGATGTCGCGGAGCGCGAGCACCGCCCCCAGCCGGGACCCGTCGGCAGCGTACACGGGCGAGGCGCTGACCTCGGTGACGACCTCCACCCCGTCCGGCCGCCGGATGTGGACCTCGGCCCCGGTCGTCACCTCCTCGTGCCGGACCGCCCGTACCAGCGGGAGCTCGTCCGTCGAGAACGGCTCTCCCTCCGCCGTGTGGAGATGGTAGGTCGGGGCGTGCTCGTTCGCGGGGACTCCCAGCGCCCCCGTCCCGTGCAGGCGGACGGCGGCCTCGTTCATGAAGCTGATCTTCCCGGAAGTATCGGCCACCACCACCCCTTCCGATATCTGGCGGAGGATCGCCTCCCGCTCGGCGGCCAGACGCTCCACCTCGCGGCGGGAGCGGACCTGCGCGGTCACGTCCACCCCGTGGAGGAAGATCCCGGACACCGACCCGTCGGCCTCCGTCATCGGCTGGTACACGAAGTCGATGAAGCGCTCCTCCAGGGGCGCTTCCGGCTCGCGCCGCAGCAGGATGGGCATCTCGCTCCCGACGAACGGCTCGCCGGTGCGGCGGACGCCGTCCATCAGATCGAAGAAGCCCTGCCCTTCCAGCTCGGGGAGCACCTCGCGGATCGGCCTCCCCAGGATCTCGCGCCGGCCGACGAGCTGGTGGCAGGCCGGGTTGGCGATCTCGAAGACGTGCTCCGGGCCCCGCATGGTGGCGATGAAGGCCGGCGCGTGCCGCACCACCCGCTGCAGCCTGGACCGCTCCGACTCCAGCTCCGCCAGCAGGGCGCTCCGCTCCTCCTCCGCGCGCCGGCGTTCGGTGACGTCGCGAGCGATCCCCACCGTCCCGATGACCCCGCGCTCCACATCGTGGATCGGCGCCTTCACGGCCTCGAACCAGACCACGTCCCCGCCCGCGAGCCGGACCGGGATCTCCACCGTGCTCCGCTTCCCCCCGCCGATCACCGCCCGGTCCTGCGCGACCAGCTCGCGCGCCGCCTCCGGCTCGAAGATGTCGGAGACCGTCCGCCCCACCGCCGACTCCTCCTCCCCCAGGCCGGGCACCATGCACCGGTTCCTCCGCAGCAGCTTCAGGAAGGAGTCGTTGACGGCCAGGTAGCGCCCGTCCGCGTCCTTGAGCCAGGCGATGTCGGGGAGGTTGTTCAGGAGCGCCTCCTGCTGCTCCTTGACCTCGCGCAGCTCCCGCGCCGATTCGCGGATCTCCTCCACCAGGCGCAGGTTGAGGACGGCGGTGGCGGCGAGCGAGGCGATGGTCTCCAGCACCTCCACGTCGGGCGCGCCGTACAGCTCCGGGGTGTAGCTCTGCACCGAGATCAGCCCCAGCAGCCGGTCGCCGGACACCACCGGGGTGCGGATGACGGACTCGGAGCGGCGTCCCGATCCGAAGACGCGCGCTCCCGCGGCCCCGGCCTGGTCGGCGCGGCGCACCACGGCGGAGCGCCGCTCGCGGCACACCCGCTCGGCGGGGGTTCCCGCCAGCGGGACGCGTGTCTCGCGGGTGAACCGGCCCTCGTCGTAGCCGGGGACGAAGCACAGCGCGTCCCCGTCCTCGTCGTACAACCCGAACACGAACGAGTCCAGCGGGATCACCCGCCGGCACGCTTCGAGGAGCACGTCGCGCAGGCAGCTCAGCGACGGGGCGCCGATCACCCCCGCCGCCGCGGCGGCCACCGCGCGCATCCGCTCGGCCGTCCGCTCCGCCTCCTCCCGGGCGCGCAGCAGCTCGTCCCGCGCCTCCCGCTGCTCGGTGACGTCCTGCTGGATCTCCACGAAGCGGGTGACGGTGCCGGAGCCGTCCCGCACGGGCGTGACGGAAAGGCGGTTCCAGAACGGCGTCCCGTTCCGCCGGTAGTTGACCAGCTCCACCACGCACCCGCGCCCCTCCCTCACCGCGTCGCGGATCTCGGCCACGGCCGCGGGATCGGTGTCGGGGCCCTGGAGGAAGCCGCAGCTCCGCCCGACGACCTCGTGCGCCGCGTACCCGGTCAGCCGCTCGAAGCCGGAGTTGGCGTAGACGACGGGGTTGCCGGGACGCCGCGGATCGGTGATGAGGATCCCCTCCGACACCGCCGCCATCGCGCGGTCGCACAGGCGCAGCTCCGCGTCGGCGCGGGCGCGCTCCACCGTGTAGCGGACCGAGCGCTCCAGGAGGAGCGGGGTGAGGTCGTCCTTCACCAGCGAGTCGGCCACCCCCGCCCGCATGGCGGCCACGTCGGCGTCCGCCTCCCCCGCCCCGACCAGCAGGACGATGGGCGGGACCTCGCCGCGCGTGGGGAGGCGGCCCAGGAAGTCCAGCCCGGTCTCCGCCCCGACGCGCTGGCCGAGGAGAACGGCGTCCGGCTCGAACTCGCGGATGCGGCGGAGCCCTTCCGCCACCGTGGAGGCCCAGCTCAGGTCGAAGCCCGCGCCGGCGAGCAGGTCGCGAGTGAGGACCCCCTCGTCCCGGTCGTCCTCCACCAGCAGGACCCGTAGCCGCTCCTTGTGTCCACTCATACTTCTACTTCGTGCTCGCTCGAATGCAAAAGGCAGCGCCGTCGCCGTGCGAGCCGGAGAACCGGCCCGCCAGGGCGAAGGGCACTGCCTGTCCCCGACCCTCCTCCCGGGGGAGGATGGGACGGGTCCTGCGGAATGCGGCAACCGGACGGTCTCGGAGAGACTCCTGGCTTTGCGGCCCCGTCTCGCGGCGGGTGTGCCCTTTTCGTAGGGTGAAAGTTAACCCGTGCGAACCACAGCGCA
>JAFAYN010000401.1 GCA_019240375.1 Gemmatimonadota bacterium | reverse complement strand
TCTCCCTCCGACAAGGATTCGAGGGGTACTGCGGGAACAGCAAACGGAGGCGCCCCAAGCAGTTCGCCTTCCCCCAGAATTGGGGGAAGGTGGCGGCTCTCAGGCCGCCGGATGGGGGCGTGCTGAGCCGGCATTCGCGTGAATCCCGACCAGCCCCCTCCCCCACAGCTTGCCCCCTCGATCCCCCACGAGTGGGGAGGGGAGCACTACAGCATCGTCGTGTCGTTGTCGTTCCCCTCGCCCAGAATTGGGAGAGGGGTGGCGCGAAGCGCCGGGGTGAGGGCCGCAGTTACTTCCAGGGAACCCAATCCCGCAGCGGTGTATCCTATTGTGCCGCGGACACGTACGTGCCCGCGGCACCTTTTTGTGAGACCCACGGGTGGAGGCTTCGATGTCGGATCGGGATTACCTGGTGCGCGCCACGGCGCTGGACGAAAAGGTCCGCGCCTTCGCGCTGAATGCTACGGAGGTGGTGTCCACGCTGCAGCGGCGCCACGACACCTTCCCGGCGGTCACCGCCGCGCTCGGGCGTACCGCGATGGGGGCGCTCCTGATGAGCGCCGCTTCGCTCAAGGAGGCCCACCAGCTGGTGAGCGTCGAGGTGCGCGGGGGCGGCCCCGTCGGGCGCATCCTGGTCACCGCCAACGGACAGGGCGAGGTGCGCGGGCTGGTGAGCAACCCGCACGTGCACGCGGAGAGCGTCCGCCCCGGCAAGCTCAACGTCGCCGGGGTGGTGGGGACCGACGGCTACCTTTCCGTCACCAAGAACCTGGGGATGCGCGACACCTACCAGGGGACGGTCGAGCTGCAGTCCGGCGAGATCGGCGACGACCTGGCCTATTACTTCGTCCGCAGCGAGCAGACCCCGTCCGCCGTGGGGATCGGGGTGTTCGTCCAGCCCGACGGCTCCGTGGAAGCCGCCGGCGGGTACATGATCCAGCTCCTCCCCGGGCTGGAGGACGACGAGATCGCCCTCATCGAGGAGCGGGTCGCCGCCCTCCCGCACCCGACCGCGCTCCTGCGCGAGGGGCTGACCCCCGAGCAGATCCTCGACCGGATCTTCCCGGAAGGGTACACCCTCGGCGACCACCAGCCGGTGCGCTTCCACTGCCCCTGCTCCCGCGAGCGCTTCGAGCAGGCCATCGTCAGCCTGGGCGAAGCCGAGATCCAGCGGATCATCGAGGAGGAGGAGCAGGAGTACACCGAGGTGGTCTGCCACTTCTGCAACGAGGCCTACCACTTCACCGCGGGCGACATGCAGCAGATCCTGGACGCCGCCCGCTGAAGCCGGTCCGCGGCGGAACGAAAAAGCCCTCCTCGAAGATCGGGGAGGGCTTTTTCACGAGCGGAAGCGGGGACTCTACGCCGCCTGCTTCAGCGCGTCCTTGATTTCTTCGAAGGGGGGGAGCAGCCCCGGGTTGGGGGAGTGCCAGGCGTACGCCACCGTCCCGTCGCGCCCGATCACGAACGCCGCCCGGTCCGCGGCGTTGCGCAGCCCCGGCCCCAGCGGCGCCGTGCGTACCACCCCGAACGCCTCGCTGGCCTCGCGGTTGAAGTCCGACAGGAAGGGGTAGTCCGCCCCGCACTCCTGGCGGAACTTCGCCAGCACGAAGGGCGAATCCACGCTGATCGCCACCGGCTGCGCGTCCAGCGCCTGGTACGACGACAGGTCGTTCCCCACCGTGCACAGCTCCTCCGTGCAGGTGGAGGTGAAGGCCAGCGGGAAGAAGAGCACCACCACCGGCTGCCTGTTCCACAGCTGCGCCAGCGACACCTGTTCGCCCGCGTGGGACGGGAGCGTCACGTCGGGAGCCTTGTCGCCCTGTTTGAGAGCCATTTCGCGTCCTTGGTTCGGGTCCGGGATGCGGCGCTCGCCGCGGAAAAGTTGCCGGAAAGCCGGAAAGGTATTCGGGATCGCGTGGGTCCGCCACCGCGTCGGGCGCTTACTCCACGCCCAGGCGCACCGACGCGAGCACCCGGCGCACCGTTTCCCGCTCCTCCTCCTCCTCACCCGCCGCGCACGAGTAGCTGGCGAAGACCAGCGACCCCGGCGCCGTCGCCACGCCCACCAGCCAGAAGGTCTCCCCCTCTTCCTCCTCGTCGTCGGTCAGGTACTCGCACAGCGCCATCTCCGCCCCGCCGTCCAACTCCACGTCCTCCACCTCGTCATCCTCCAGCTCCACCCCCTGCTCCTCCAGGAAGGCGTACAGTTCCTCGGCAGGGTCCAGAAATTCGTCATCCGGCTGGGGGACGCCGATCAGGTGCAGCGCGCCCGCTCCGTCCGGGTGGGAGAGCTCCACACCCCCCACCTCGGGGTCGGTTTCCGTCGTCCACCCCGCGGGGACCAGGACGTCGAATCCGCCCTCCGCGTCCGAGTATCTGGTTTCTGTCATCCGTCGCTTCCCGTGTAAAGTGCTACGATCCCGGCAAGATGGGCGGCCCCCGCCGCCGGGGCAAGCCGCCCTCCCGGAGCCTGCATGTTCTCGTGACCGATCGGGTGCTCCGTCGTCATACACATGGATCGTACGAAGCCCGGAAACCCGGCGCCCACGCCCGTTTCCGCTCCGGCACGAAACCTGCCAAAATCACCCCTGGACGCATCGTGGTGACGCGTCGTTTCTCCCTGGCCACGGAGGTGCCTATTCGCGCTTTAGGTGTCAGTCTCGTTGCAATCGCAGCTATCGTGGCCAGCCTCACCGTCGTCCGCCAGCGCCAGGAAGAGCGCCGCACGGACGACGACACGAAGACCGAGCCCGCGACGCCGGCTGCGGTTGACCTCGACGGGATCCGCGCAGCGGGCTTCTAGCCCCCGCTCCCGCCGAATCGGACGGTACCCCTGCACGGGGCGCCGCTGTCCCAGGAATGGGACGGCGGCGCCCCGTGTCTTTTCGACGCATACGTGTCCCGGGGAGGTGTCGGGACCGCACGCATTCTCCCCGGCGACGGGATCTGCAATGTTGCTGTGGGATTTGTCTGCTGGTATGTAAGTAGAACAAGGAAAAATATGGACGATCACTGCAAGGAGGGTTGAAATAAGCACTTGGGAAGGCTATATTACTTCCACGATGTTCGTTCCCTGAATGATCGGGCGCGTCGGGCGGCGATTCCGTCCGTTGCGAACGTCAAATCCTGCAAAGGAGTCATAGCGAGTGGAAGAAACTCGTACGCACAATACGGCGGGCCGTGACAACCTGCGTGGCCTGCTCCGCAACCGCGGCGTCCAGCTCCTGCTGGTGGGGGTCGCCGCCCTGCAGGGCGCCGTGACGGCGAAGAAGGCCGAGAGCGGCGAGATGTCCGGCCTGGTGTCCCGGCAGCAGCAGACGCGGGTCGCCGCCCGCGTGCCGGCGCAGCACATGCTCCCCGCCGTGGTGGTGAGCGACCTGGCGGGGACCTTCCCCGAGGTGGCGAGCGTCGCCGCGGTGGACGAGGCGGAGGAAGCCGCCGCCCCCGAGGCCGATGCCCAGGCGCTGGCGAGCCGCTACGAGAAGAAGGGGTTCCGGGTGTCCGACCAGATGGCGAAGCTGATCCAGGAAGCCGCCCTGGCCAACGACATCGACCCGGAGGTCGCCTTCGGGCTGGTGAAGACCGAGAGCGGGTTCAAGAACAGCGCGACCAGCCACGTCGGCGCGATCGGCCTCACGCAGCTGATGCCCCGGACCGCGCGCTGGCTGAAGCCCGGGACCACGGCCAGGGACCTGCGCAACCCGGAAACCAACCTGCACATCGGGTTCGGCTACCTGCGCAAGCTGATCGACCGGTACGACGGCGACACCCGCCTGGCGCTGCTGGCCTACAACCGCGGCCCCGGCACGGTGGACAAGGTGCTGAAGCGCGGTGGGAACCCGGACAACGGCTACGCCGACATGGTGCTGGGCGAGGAGTGAGCGGGAAGCACGACGAGAAGCGAAGAGATCAAAGAGAAGCGAAACAGGAAGGGGAGGCCCGAGCGGGCCTCCCCTTCTTTTTTCCCCACGGTCCCGTGCCGCCTGCTACTTCTCGGACAGCGCGCGGTTCTTCTCGATGTAGTCCGACCACTCCGGGGGAACGTCGGTGTCCGGGAAGATCGCGCTGACGGGGCACTCCGGCTCGCACGCCCCGCAGTCGATGCACTCGTCCGGGTTGATGTAGAACTGGTCCTCGGCCTCGTAGATGCAGTCCACCGGGCAGACCTCGACGCAGCTCGCGTCCTTGGTGCCGATGCACGGCTCGGTGATGACGTAGGGCATATGACTCTCCGGAACGACGTGTTGTTGGTTTCTGCGCTCGTGCTCAGGGACGGTGGGCCGGGCGTACAATAACAGGCCCGCCCGGGGTTGTCCACAGCGGGGTTTCCGCCGGCTACCTCAGGTACTCCCCGTACCACTCCAGGGTGGCGTCCACGGCGCTGCGTAGCTCCGGGGTGGCTCCCGCGAAGGGGTGCGCCGCTCCGAAGGTGTGGCCGGCCCCCTCGATCAGCAGCAATTCCGCGTCCTCCCCGGCCGCGTCGAAGAGCGCCTGCCCCTC
>JAFAYN010000338.1 GCA_019240375.1 Gemmatimonadota bacterium | reverse complement strand
GCCCACCGCCAGCGCGAGCTCGATCCCGCGCAGGCGCGGAGCGCGGCCGCTCACGCGGGGGGGACGGCGCGTGCCTGCGCCCGTTCCAGGCGGTTGCGGATGCGGGCCACCAGCTCCGGCCCGATGATCGGCTTTGCCACGTAGTCGTCGGCGCCGGCGGCGAACACCCGGTACACGGTGTCGGGGTCGGTGCTCGCGGTGAGGAACACCACGGGGAGGTTTCCCCGCTTCAGGTCGCTGCGCAGCACCCGGCACAGCTCGATCCCGCTCAGGTAGGGCATGTCCACGTCCAGCACCACCAGGTCGGGCGAGGCCTCTTCGAGCGTGGTCCAGAAGCGGAGCGGGTTTTCCAGCCCCTGCACCCGGATCCCGTGCGGCTCCAGCAGGGCGCGCAGGGCGTCCAGGATCTGCGGGTCGTCGTCCACGGCGAGGATGCGCACCTCCGCCCGTCCTCCCAGGCGGGGGATGGTCCGCGTCACCGCCTCCATCGCCTGCGTCGGGGTGAACGGCTTGTTGAGGAAGCCCCTCGCGCCGAGCTGGAGGGCGCGCACCCGGTCCACCAGGGAGTTCCTCCCGGTGGAGACCAGAACGGGGAGGCCGGGGAAGCGCTGCCCCAGCTCCGCCAGGAGCGTGCGCCCGTCCTCCCCCTCCTCGGGAAAGGTCAGGTCGAGGATGACCGCGTCGGGGCGCCGCCCCGCCAGCACCGAGCGGGCCGACGCGAGGTCGGCGGCGCGAGCCACCTCCATCCCCTGCCGCTTCCCTTCCTCCGCCAGCAGGAGCGCCAGCTCCCGGTCGTCGTCCACCACCAGCACCAGGGGGCGGTCGCCGGCCGCGGTCGCCGCGGGGGCGGGCTGCGGGGCCGGGGCCGACGGGGCGGGAGCGGGGGTGGACCCCTCCTCCAGCTCCCGCCGCATCGCCGCCACCAGCTCGGACAGGCGCGCGCCGTCGCGGGGCGTCAGCCGGTTCCCGCCCCCGAAGACCCCTTCCAGCTGGAGGGCGATCTGCGAGCCGCGCGGGAAGCCGAAGGTCCCCAGCGCGCCGGCCAGCTTGTGCGCCTCGCGCTCGGCCTCGTGCCGCTGCGCGCCGAGCAGCGTTCCCTGGAGCACGGCGACCACCGCCCGCTCCAGGGTGTCGACGCGGGCGATGACCGCGCCGCGGGAGCGGGCCCACACCTCGGCCACCACGGAGCGGAGCTCGCTCGACGTGGGCGCGGCGGGGGGTGCCGGGGAGGGAGGCGGCGGCGGGGCGGGGGCGGTGACCGACTGTCTTCCGCCGCCGCCCCGCGCGATCAGGGTCGCGGCGTGCCGCGTCAGCTCCCCCCGGTCCAGCGGGTGGAGGAGGATCTGGTCGGCGCCCAGGCGGCTCACCAGCTCCTCCAGCGCGGCACCGCCGTTCGCTTCCGGCTCCAGGCAGTAGATGGTCCGCAGCCCGGCCAGCGCCGGCTCGGTGCGCGTCCAGCGGAGCACCTCCTTGGCCGGGAGGCCGGGGAGCGAGTCGTCCACCACCAGCAGCGCCCAGTCGCCGCCGCGCAGCTCTTCCAGCGTGTCCTCGCCGCTGTACGTCACCTGCACCAGCGCGTCGGGGAGGCGCTGGGCCAGCCAGGAAGCCAGCCCCGTGGGGAGCCCGGCGATCAGAACTCGTGACATCCGCTCGTCTATACCTTGATGAAGATTCCGCGCCTGTGCAGCGCCCACACGATCCCCGTCCACACCAGGACGAAGGTGAGCGCGAAGGCGAGCGAGGCGTTCAGCGGGGCGAGCCAGGAGGCGTACACCCCCTCGTAGATCCACCCCTTCAGCGTCACCGCCTCGCCCGCCGGGCCGGTCCACTTCACCAGGGTGAGGAGCCGCGCCATCAGCCCGGACAGGAAGAAGGCGGCGATGGCGTTGCTCCCGAACCAGACGAAGGGGGCGGCCCACCGGCGGTGCCCCTTCACGTCCACCAGCCAGTAGCAGG
Source organism: Gemmatimonadota bacterium (assembly GCA_019240375.1). Classification (GTDB taxonomy): domain Bacteria; phylum Gemmatimonadota; class Gemmatimonadetes; order Longimicrobiales; family Longimicrobiaceae; genus JAFAYN01. Next base: position 4,078 of record JAFAYN010000338.1, on the reverse strand, counting down.
TGGCCAGGAAGTGCAGCGCCATCCCCGCCGTGAACACCACGTACGAGCTGGTCCACAGGTTCTTGTTGATGGGGAACGCCTCGTTCCAGACCACCCCCAGCACCAGCGCCGCGTTCCCCGCCACGAACATCCAGACCGTAGTCTCGGCAGGGGGGCGGCCGGAGCGTAGCCACCGCCCGGCGAGCACCCCCAGGAGGACCGTGGCCACCGCGGGGAAGGTGCTCAGGATCCCCTCCGGGTCCCAGGTCACGGACGACTTCCACAGGTGCGCGCTCCCGAACACCGCCCGGTCCACGTAGGCGCCCAGGTTCGCCGCGGGAGCCAGGTTCCCCGCGCCGTAGCCGGGGACCGGGACCAGCGTCATCGCCGCCCAGTACCCCAGGAGGAGCGCCGCCGCGGCCACCGCCTGCCCGCGCGCGCGGGTGAAGAGCACCACCCCCGAGGCGAGGAGGAACGCCACCGCGATGCGCTGCAGCACCCCGGGGATGCGGATCGTCGCCAGGTCGTAGGCGGGGAAGCCCGCCAGCACCAGCCCCAGGAGGAAAAGGACGGCCGCTCGCTTCGCCGCCTTCCCCAGCATCGCCCCACGGGTCGTCCCTTTCCGCTCCTGCACCGCGAACGAGAAGGTCATCGCCACCCCGACGATGAACAGGAAGAAGGGGAAGATCAGGTCGGTGGGGGTCCACCCGTTCCACTCGGCGTGCTCCAGCGGCGGGTACACCGCGCTCCAGCTCCCCGGGTTGTTGACCAGGAGCATCCCGGCGACGGTGATCCCCCGGAACACGTCCAGCGACAGGAGCCGCCCGGGCGAGGCTTCGACGAGCGGCGGCGCGGGGATCGCGGTGGGGGAGGGGTGCGGGGCGACGGTGGTGCTCATGATGCGGTGCGTTGAGGGGAGCGACGCGTCCGTCCGGGGAACGGAACAAGGTAGGGACGGCGGGGAGTCTACGGCAACCCTTTGCGGCCATTGGCCCCGGCGGCGCGGAGCGCTTGACACGGGTACCCGGTGGGGGTATACTGATAGGGGGAGGGGGTATATTGGCGGAACTCTGGAAGGACGTGGGACCATGAGCACGACCATGAAGAGCGGGGACACCGCGCCGGGCGGGGCGGAGGAGAGGATCGACCTCCCGATCACCGGGATGACCTGCGCGGCGTGTGCCCGGCGGATCGAGACCCGGCTGTCGAAGGCGCCGGGGGTTCGGCGGGCCGGGGTGAACCTGGCTACCGAGCGCGCCACGGTGGAGTACGACCCGGCCGCCACCGGGGTGCCGGAGCTGGTCCGGGTGGTGGAGGACACGGGGTACGGGGTGCGCGAGGTGCCTGCCGCCGAGGGGGGTGCCGCGGCGGAGGACACCGAGGCCGTGGCGCGCGAGGAGGAGTACCGCGCGCTGCGGCACCGGTTCTGGATCGCGGCCCTGCTCTCGCTCCCGGTGCTGGTGATCGCCATGTCGCACGGGCGCGTCGCGTGGCTGGACTTCCCGGGGGTGAACTGGGTGCAGCTCGCGCTGACCACCCCGGTGGTGCTGTACTGCGGGGCGCAGTTCTACCGGAGCGCGTGGGCGGCGTTCCGGCACCGCGCCGCCGATATGAACACCCTGATCGCCGTCGGCACGGGGACGGCGTACCTGTACTCGCTGGCGGCCACGGTGCGCCCGGGGCTCTTCGCCGCGGCGGCCGGGCACGGGGCGATGGCGGGGATGGCCCGCGTCCCCGTGTACTTCGAGGCCGCCTCGGTGATCGTCGCGCTGCTCCTGCTGGGACGGATGCTGGAGGCGCGGGCCAAGGGGCGCACCGGCGAGGCGATCCGCCGGCTGATGGGGCTCCAGGCGCGCACCGCGCGGGTGGTCCGCGGCGGGCGGGAACAGGACGTCCCGGTGGAATCGGTGGTCCCCGGCGACGTGGTGGTGGTGCGCCCCGGGGAAAAGGTCCCGGTGGACGGGACGGTGCTTGAGGGCGCGTCGGCGGTGGACGAGTCGATGCTGACCGGCGAAAGCCTCCCGGTGTCCAAGGGGCCGGGGGACGCGGTGTTCGGCGCGACCCTCAACTGCACGGGGAGCTTCCGCTTCACCGCCACGCGGGTGGGGCGCGACACGGCGCTGCAGCAGATCGTCCGCATGGTGCAGGAGGCGCAGGGGAGCCGGGCCCCCATCGCCCGTCTGGCCGACGTGATCAGCGGGATCTTCACCCCGATCGTGATCTCCGTGGCCATCGCGGTCTTCGTGGTCTGGTTCGTGGCGGCGCCGCCGGAAACGCGCTTCACCCAGGCGCTGCTCAGCTTCGTGTCGGTGCTGATCATCGCCTGCCCGTGCGCGCTGGGGCTCGCCACCCCCACCGCGATCATGGTGGGGACCGGGCGCGGCGCCGAGCACGGGGTGCTGATCCGAGGCGGGGAGAGCCTGGAAACCGCGCACCGGCTGGACACGGTGGTGCTGGACAAGACGGGGACGCTGACCCGGGGCGAGCCGGCGCTGACCGACGTGCTCCCCGCCGGCGGGATCGCGGCGGACGAGCTGCTGCGGCTGGTGGCGGCGGCGGAGCGGGGAAGCGAGCACCCGCTGGGCGAGGCCGTGGTGCGCGGCGCCCGGGAGCGGGGGATCGAGCCCGGCGAGGCGAGCGGCTTCCAGGCGCTGGCCGGGCACGGGATCGAGGCCACCGTCGAGGGACGGCGGCTCCTGCTGGGGAACGGGAAGCTGATGCGCGACCGGGGGGTGGAGGTCGGCGCCTGGGCGGAGCGGGCGGAGACGCTGGCCGGGGAGGGGAAGACCCCGGTGTACGCCGCGGTGGACGGCGCGCTCGCCGGGGTGCTGGCGGTGGCGGACACGCTCAAGCCGGAGTCGGCCGAGGCGGTCCGGGCGCTGCATGCGCTGGGGATCGAGACGGTGATGATCACCGGCGACAACCGCCGCACGGCCGAGGCGGTGGCGCGCCGGGTGGGGATCGACCGGGTGCTGGCGGAGGTGCTCCCCGACGGCAAGGCGCGCGAGGTGAAGCGGCTGCAGGAGGCGGGGAAGACGGTGGGGATGGTGGGGGACGGGATCAACGATGCCCCCGCCCTGGCCCGGGCGGACGTGGGGATCGCCATCGGGACGGGGACCGACGTGGCGATGGAGGCCGCGGACGTGACGCTGATCCGCGGCGACCTGCGCGGGGTGGTGACGGCCATCGCCCTGTCGCGCGCCACCCTGCGCACGGTGCGGCAGAACCTGTTCTGGGCCTTCGTCTACAACGTGATCGGGATCCCGCTCGCCGCGGGGGCGCTGTACCCCTTCACCGGGTGGCTCCTGTCGCCGGTGGTCGCCAGCGCGGCGATGTCGCTGTCCAGCGTGTCGGTGGTGACCAACAGCCTCCGGCTGCGGCGCTTCCATTCACCGATCCAGGGAGGGTGAGACGATGGACACGACGGAGATCGCGGTGGTCGTCGGCGGGGCGGTGGCGATCGCCCTCGTCCTCTGGTACTTCTTCGGCGCGCGGGAGGCGGTGGCCGCCACGGACGCCGGGGGCGGGGTGCAGGAGGTGAAGATCACGGTGAAGGGCGGGTACTCGCCCGACGTGGTGGTGGTGAAGCAGGGGCGCCCGGTCCGGCTCGACTTCTACCGCGACGAGACCAGCTCGTGCAGCGAGGACGTGGTGTTCGGCGACTTCGGGATCGCCCGGCACCTCCCCGCCTTCCGGACCACGCCGGTGGAGTTCACCCCGGACCGCGCCGGGGAGTTCACCTGGACGTGCGGGATGAACATGCTGCGCGGCAAGCTGATCGTGCAGCCGGCGTAGGAGCCCGCCCTCGCCTTCGCGAGCGAAAGAACCCCGTCCGGCGCGCGCCGGACGGGGTTCTTCGCCATGACTGAGCCCGGAGCTACACCCGCGGGGGCGGGACGTTCGGGTCGTTGTCCACCCGCACGCGGGGGCCGGGGTCGGGATCGACGCGGACGCGGTCGGTGTGGTGGACGTGCTCGTCCCTCCGCCTCAGCCCCAGCAGCCCGGCCAGGCCGAGGAGCCCCAGCCACCCCCAGTCCATCCCGCGGTCTTCCTGCGTCACGGTCCGGGTGACCGTGTCCGTCCCGTTCTGAGCAGCCAC
>JAFAYN010000302.1 GCA_019240375.1 Gemmatimonadota bacterium | reverse complement strand
CGCGCCCTCGTCCAGCAGCTTGGCGATCGTCTCGTACGCCGCGGCGCGCTCCACGATCGGGGCCGGCTCGGTGGGGTCGTCGCTGACCGTCACCGGGATCTTCTCCCGGAGCTGCAGCTGGTTCAGCAGGTCGTACGCCTCCACCGTCTTGGCGAAGCCGCGGACCGCCTCGCGCTCCGCCTCGCTGAAGGTCAGCTTGGGGTTGCCGATCACCGACAGCAGGATGTTCTCCGCGCGCACGTTGGCGTACGGGATCGCCCAGTAGACGCTCCCCGTGAAGTCCGAGGCGTCGGGGACGCCCAGCGCGAGCTGCCGGACGTAGCGCGGCTCGTTGGGATCCAGGTAGTACCCCTCGCGCCCGGGGTGCCCGCCCAGGAGCACCAGCCGGTCCATGTTCTGGCGGCTGGTGTGGATCAACCCCACGGCCGTCGAGGCGATGGCGGCGTTGGTCGGGTTGTTCTGCAGGTCCTGCAGGCTCCCGTAATTGTAGTCCGGGACCGTGAGGTCCGGGTTGCAGGCGCCGAGCACGAGCGCCCCGGACAGCACGGAAAGGTAGGCGCGGCGTTTCATGTGGATGCGCTTCATGGTCAGAACCCGAGGTTGACGGTGAGCCAGAAGCTGCGGCTCGGCGGGAACGGCGTCACGTCGATGTTCCGGCCGACCGAGCGGTTACCGAAGTTGCTGACCTCGGGGTCGAGCCCGGTGTAGGCGGTCCACATCCACGGGTTGCGGGCGCTGAGCGAGATCCGCGCGTCGCTGACCGAGTTGCCGATCCGGCCCAGCATGTTCCCCGGCAGCTCGTAGGTGAGCGACACCTCGCGCAGCTTCAGGAACGAGGCGTCCTCGATGTACACCGAGTACGAGGCGGCGGTCAGCTCCTCGCGCTCCTCGCCCGACAGGCAGCGCGGGCCGCACTCGGCCAGCGTACGCGTCTTGGTGACGTTGGAGGGACGGAGGTAGTCCGGCGAGTTCGCCGCGTCGTCGTAGTAGCTCCGCGTCAGGTTGGCGATCAGCCCGCCCTTGCTCCAGTCCAGGAGCGAGGAAAGGGTGAAGCGGCCCAGGTGGAAGTCGTTGGTGAAGCCCATCTGGAAGTCCGGCTCCGCGTCGCCGTACACCTTCTCGATGCGCGGGCTGCCGGTCTTCGTGGCGTCGCGGCCCGCGTACCCGATCATGGCCGTCGGCGACTCCTCGTCCTGGATCTTGTAGCCGCCGTACAGGAAGCCGAAGCTGGAGCTCGCCGGACGGAAGGCGGGGACCGGGAGGTCCACGATCTTCTGGCGGTTGGCCGCGAAGGTGGTGCGCGAGATCCAGTCGAAGCCCGCGGTGCGCACCGGGGTCGCCTCGAGCATCATCTCGATGCCGTGCGCGTTCAGCGCGCCGCCGTTGAAGTAGTAGGTGACGAAGCCCGTGGACGAGGCCAGGCCGCGCGACAGCAGGAAGTCGGTGACCCGCTTGTTGTACGCGGTGAACTCGAAGCGCGCGTTCCCGCCGAACAGGGTGGCGTCGAAGCCGCCTTCCAGCTCGGTGGCCCGCTCGGGACGCAGGTCCGGCGCGCCCACGTTCCCCTGCACGGTCAGCGCGGGGTTCCCCTCCACGTTCACGCCCGGCTGCAGGCGGGTGAACTTCTGCCCGAAGAGGGGCTGGTTGCCGCTCGATCCGAAGGCGCCGCGCACCTTGAAGTCGTTGAGCCACCCGGCCAGCTCGCCGAAGCGGAAGGAGGCCGCGGCCTTGGGATAGTAGTAGTACTTCTCCGGGTCCGCGTCGCCGCTGCTCCGGTCCGCGCGCAGGCTCCCCGTCAGGTTCAGCCGGTCGCTGAACATGAGCAGCTCTTCCTGGGCGAAGACCCCCAGGTCGCGGTTGCGGGTGCGGTAGCCGTCCACCTTGACGTTGGCGGCCAGCTCGGGGATGCGGATGTCACCCGTGAGGTTGCGGCCCGCGATGGTGTTGAACGTCAGGTCCACGTCCGAGTACTGCGCGCCCACCGAGGTGGTGGCGGTGAAGGAGCCGGACGTCGGGGAGAAGGTGTGGACCAGGTTGGCGTTCCCGGTCAGGTCGGTGCTCCCCGCGTTGGCGTTGACCGCGGTGCCCGGGAGCTTGTCGTTGGGCTCGAACTGCAGCGTCGGCGGGTAGTACAGGATGTTCCGCTGCAGGAAGTAGTCGACGCCGCCGGTGGCCACCGCGCGCAACGACTGCCGGTCGCTGTGGAGGAGGTCGTAGCTGAAGTTCAGCGCCGTGACGTTGCGCCAGACGTTCTCGTCGTTCTGGCTCATGGCCGCGGTCTGCACCGGGTTGCTGGCCGCGAACGGGTTCGCCAGGTACAGCCCGTTCTCCTGCCGCGCCAGGTTGTAGAAGCTGGGCGTGAAGGAGATGGCCGCGTAGTAGCTGACGCCGTTGTTGTCGTTCCCGGTCAGGCCGCGGGCGGCCACCGAGTGGAGCAGGTTGTTGGAAGCGCTGATCTTGCCGCGGCTCCCCAGGTTCTGGTCCACGGACACGCGCACGCCCTGCTTCTGGTACCCGGTGTTCGCCGCGATCCCCTTCTCGTCGAGCAGGGTACCGGACACGTAGTACCGGGTCGCCTCGGTCCCGCCGCTCACGGTGAGGTTGGTCTCACGCCCGGGGGCGCGCCGCCCGAACACCGCCGCCTCGTTGTCATAGGTCGCGACGGGCGAGCCGTCGGCGTTGAAGTACGGGGTGATGAGCTCGGCGAGGCACGAGGCCGCCTTGCTGGGGCAGTACTGGGCGATGGCCTCGTCGCGGGTCCAGTCGCGCGAGCCCAGCTCGCGCGACTGCTCCGAGTAGCCGAAGCGCTGGCTGAGGCGATACTGCGTCTTCCCCGCCCGGCCGCGCTTGGTGGTGATGATCACCACGCCGTTGGCCGCCTTGGAGCCGTAGATCGCCGAGGCGGAGGCGCCCTTGAGCACTTCCACGTTCTCGATGTCGGCCGGGTTGATGTCGGCCACGCGGTTCACGACGTTGTCCTGCACCGAGTACAGGTCGGTGCGCGTGCCGGCGCCGCTGATCACGTTGGCGCCGCCCGGGATCGAGGCGTTGCTGAGCACCACGCCGTCCACCACGTACAGCGGCTCGGAGTTGCCGATCAGCGACGAGACGCCGCGGATGCGGACCTGCGCGCCGCCGCCCGGGGCGCCGGAGTTGGTGGAGATGGCCGCGCCTGCGATCTTCCCCTGCAGCGCCTTTTCCACGGTCTGCGCGGGGGCGCGCTCCAGCTCCTGCGCCGACACCACGGCCACCGCGTTGGCGACGTTCTGCCGGCGCACCGAGGTGGCCTGACCGGTCACCACCAGCCCCTCGAGGTTGAGGACGTCCTGCTCGAGCCGGACGTCGAGGGTGCTCTGTCCCGCCGGTACCACGACCTGCTTGCTGGTGTAGCCGAGCTGGCTCACGGTGAAGCGGGCCTCGCCCTCCGGGACCGCGATGGCGAAGTGGCCCCGGGCGTCCGTGACCACGCCGCGGCGGGTTCCGGTGATGGTGACCGCCGCGCCCGCCAGGGGAGCCTGGTTGGCCCCGCTCACGGTACCCGAGATCTGTCGTTGCTGCGCCGCCGCGGGGTGCACCCCGCCGAGCAGCGCGAACGACATGAGAAGCAGCAACATGCGTTTGAGCATACTTCCTCCGAACAGGTGGACTGGTGAGACTACGACGAACGAAGACTCCGGTGGACCTCCTTTCGGGGACGGGGATGCTCGGCGCCGGACTGCGGCCGGGATCGGATCGTGGCCCCAGGGGCCGCGACGAGCGCACGCGACCGGCGGGTGGCCGGCGCGCGGGGTGAGACGGGAGTGTGTCGGTATGCCCGCGGGACCTCGCGGAACGGCGTTCGGCGGGGTCCGGGAGATTCTGGAAAGGCGGTCGGGCGGAAGAGTGGGCCCCGGGGAGCGGGCCGCCTCCACCATGACGATAGTGTGTACCGAAGTATATTGTTGCGCGGCCGGGCCACATGCAAGAGCACCGGAGGGCCCGGGCCCGACGAACGGGACATTACGGCCTTTTCTTCCCGCGCGTGAGCCGGTATGGCGCACCCCCGCACGGATCGCTTAGATTCGGGCAGCTCTTCCACCCCCTCCCTGCCGCGCCGCTTCACGCAAGAACCCACCGGATGCCGAGCAAGGAAGTCCGCGCCCTGATCGCGATCATCGGGCTGCACGTGCAGCTCGGCGGAGCCGTGCTCCTGGTGGCGCTCTTTTCCCTTCTCCGCCACCACGCCCGCCGGCGCGGGTACTTCCGTCTGTGGGGGCGCGCCTGGCTGGCGGTGGCCGTGGCGATCGGCGCGCTGGTGGTCCGCTTCGTCCTCCTCCGCTCCGTCCCGGAGCCGGCCCCGCTCGTCCGCGGTCTGTACCTGGTCTACCACTTCGCCAAGCTCCTGTACTTCGCCCTCCTGGTCGCGGGGACGGTGCTGTACTGCTCCGGCCGGAGGGCGCGGCGGGTGGTGCGGTACGCCGTCGCCGCGGCGGCGGGGTACACCCTGGTCTCGGTGGGGATCTCGCACGGCCTCAGCGCCATCGTCCTCTGGCAGAGCCCCGTCGCCGTGCTGTCGCTGGGCTACTGCGCCTTCCGCTTCCTCCGCCTCCCGCCCTCCCGCCGCACCCTGGGGAGCCGCGCCACGGGGAGCTTCTTCGCCTTCGTCACCATCCTGTGGGCGCTGTACTTCGTCGCCTTCGGGGTGCAGGGGCGGTCCGGCGCCCCGGAGCCCCTCCGCTGGCTGATCCAGTACAACGCCTACTTCGACCTCCTCCTCCAGATGCTCCTGGGGTACGGGATGGTGGTGCTCCTGATGGAGGACGAGCGGCGGGAGGTGACCGACGCGCACTCGGAGCTGGCGGTGGCGCACGACCGGCTCCGCCGGGTGGCGCTGTACGACACGCTGACCGGGTGCCTGAACCGCCGGGCGTTCACGGAGGGGGTGGGGCTGGAAGGGGCCCGCGCGACCTTCGGGGCGGTGGTGATGATCGACCTGGACAACCTCAAGGACACCAACGACGGCTACGGCCACGCGGTGGGGGACGAGATCCTGCGCCGCCTGGCCGACAGCTTCCACCAGGCGACGCGCCCCCTGGACCGGCTCTACCGGTGGGGGGGCGACGAGTTCCTCCTCGTCCTCCCGGGGACCCGCGCCGACGAGATCCAGCCGCTCCTGGAGGAGCGGATCGCGCGGATGAACGCGGAGGCCGAAGCGGAAGGGGCGCTCCCGCTCCTCCTCAGCATGGGGAGCGCGGACTACGACGACGCCGAGCAGCTGGAGGCGGCGATCCGCCTGGCCGACGACGCCATGTACGCCCAGAAGGTCCGCCACAGGCGGGAGCGGCAGGGCGGCCGGAGGGGGAACCAGGAGGTCGCCTGACCCGGAGGCGTCCGGATCCCGCCGCGCCCGGAGAGCACCGGCGCGTCATGACGGTCCAGGCGGCCAACCCGGAAGGTGCGTACAACTTCCGGTATTCCTGGTCTTGGACCGCCGCCCCGTCCGCGCCGCCCCCGATCCAGTAGCCGGCGCGGGTCCCACGAACTGCTCACCGCCTCGTGATGGTCGACATCCCCAGCTTCACGACCGACCGGCTGCTCCTGCGCCCCTTGCGCGAGAAGGACCTGGACGCATACGCCGCGATCATGGCCGACCCCGAGGTGACCCGCTACCTGGGAGACGGGCAGCCCCTGTCGCGCGTGGACGCATGGCGGCAGATGGCGCTGTTCCTGGGCCACTGGCAGCTGCGCGGGTACGGCCACTGGGCGGTGGAGGAGCGCGGGAGCGGGGCGCTCGCGGGCCGGGTCGGGCTCTTTCTGCCGGAGGGGTGGCCCGGCTTCGAGCTGGGGTGGACGCTGGGAAGGGCGTTCTGGGGAAGGGGGTACGCGACGGAGGCGGCACGGGCCGCCCTGCGGTACGCCTTCTCGGAGCTCGGGCGCGAGCACGTGATCAGCCTGATCCACCCGGACAACCGGGCCTCGATCCGCGTGGCCGAGCGCCTGGGTGAGAGCCGGGAGGGCGAGACGGAGTTCTACGGCCGCACCGTCCTGGTCTACGGGATCCACCGTGGCGCCTCCTGACGGGCCCACTCATCCACGGGAGGACGTGATGCTGGTGCTTCGGCCCGCGCAGGAGACCGACATCCCCCGGCTGGTGGAGGTCGCGCGCCGCTCGGTGCTGAGCGCGTTCGCCTTCACCGCGCCCTTTCCGCTCCTCCAGGACTGGATCCGCCGCGACCCCGAGCCGGCGCGCTACGCCGCGGGCTGGCAGGACATGACCGTCGCGGAGCTGGACGGGGAGGTCGTCGGGCTCGTCCACCCCGTCGACGACGAGATCCACGGGCTCTGGGTGCATCCCGGAGCGCAGGGTCGCGGCATCGGCGGGGCGCTGCTGCGAGCGGGGGAGGAGCGGATCGCGGCGTCGGGGCACGGACGGGCGTGGCTGAGCTGCTCCGGCTTCAACCCGCGCGCCCAGGGCTTCTACCTCGCCCAGGGGTACCGGGAGACGCGCCGGCAGGTGGAGGTGGGGAGCAGCGGCGTGCCGGACGAGATGATCGTCTACGAGCGCCACCTGCCGTAGCGTCCGGAGCTACCGGCTGGCGACGTTCGCGGACCTGAACGCCGAGTTCTCCAGCCAGATCCCGGCCAGCCGGGGCCAGGTGGAGAGCGCCGGGTCGTCCGGGGCGAGCCCGAAGCCGTGTCCTCCCCTCTGGTACACGTGCATCTCGACCGGGACGCCGGCCGCGCGGAGGGCCTGGTAGAAGAGGAGGGTGTTCTGCACCGGGACGGCGGGGTCGTCGGAGCTGGCCACCAGGAAGGTGGGCGGTGTCCGCGCGCTCACCTGCAGCTCGTTGGAAAGCAGGGTGACCAGCCCCGGGTCGGGATCCGCGCCCAGGAGCCGGGTCCGCGAGCCCCGGTGGGTCCACGGCTCGCGCATGGTGACGACCGGGTACAGCAGCATCAGGAAGTCGGGCCGGGAGCCGACGCGCTCCACCGGGTCGGCCGCGTCCGCACGCCCCCCGTCGAAGTGGGTCCCCGCCGTCGCCGCCAGGTGTCCCCCGGCGGAAAACCCCAGCACCCCCACACGGTCCGGCCGCACGCTCCACCGGCCGGCGTTCGCGCGCACGGTGCGGATCGCCCGCTGCGCGTCCTGGAGCATCGCGGGGTGGTGGTACCTCGGGCCCAGCCGGTACTGCACCACGAAGGCCGTGACGCCGAGCGAGTTCAGCCAGCGTGCGGCCGGCTCCCCCTCCTTCTCCACCGCGATGTGCCCGTACCCCCCGCCCGCGAAGACGAGGACCGCGATGCCGTTGGGCCGGGCGGGCCGGTACATCGTCATCGAAGGCGCGTCCTCCGGCCCTGTCCCGACCGCGCCGGGTGCCCCCGCGGGCCAGAGCGGAAGGATCTCCGCCGGGGTCATCGCACCCTGGGCGTGCAGCGAGCCCGCACACAGGAGGAGGACCGCCAACTTCAGGGCGAGCAGGCGAAGCCGCGTGCGAAGCATGAAGGAAGGATGCCGGGTCCGGTGGGCTATGGCGGGAATCGCTACCACTCCCCGGCCAGCCGCTCGAGCGCGTCCAGGGCGGCCGAGTAGTGCTCGCGCCGCTCCTCCCGCTCCGGTGCGCCGGGGAGGTGCTCCTCGTGGAAGGCCACCACCGACCGCTCTCCTTTCGGGAGCACCCGCACCTGGACGGTGGAGGGGCGCGGCCAATCCCCCGGCTGGCGCGTCGCCCGCAGGTGCGAGCCCGGCACGAACACGCGAACCTCGCCGTGAGAGCCGTCCGCCAGCCGGTACGCGGTGCCCGGAGCGAGGTCGATCCCGTCGCCCCGCCCCAGCCAGGTCTCCGCTCCCTCCGGGGAAGTCAGGAGCTTCCAGGCGTCCTCGGCGGGGAGGTCCAGGGTGCGCCGGACGCCGATCTGGAAGCCGGTGTCACGGGTCCGGCCTACGGGCGTGGCCGGGTCGCGGCGGGTCGGCGGCATACGCGGTGCTCGCGGAAGCGGGGGTGGACGGGTGCGGGTGCGAGGGCACCAAGCTGGCGCGGCGGCGCCCACCCGGCAAGGCACCGGACCGTAGCGGCTACCGGTTCGCGGCGACGACGACGTGGCCCACGCCTCCCACCCGGAGGCCGTCCCGCCGGCCGGCGAAGTAGCGCCGGTTCAGCTCCCCCGGTCCCAGGTCCTCCACGGAGCGGAATCCCGCGCCGTGCAGCTCCCGGAGCAGCTCCGCGGGCCGGAAGAAGGTCTTCCACGGCTCGCCGGCGGCGGCCACGCGCTCCCCCATGCGCCGGAGCGCCAGCCGGGTGAGCCACCGGTACCAGGGCGGCGGGGCGCCGTAGTCGAAGACCAGGGTCGCTTCGGCGGGGAGCGAGGCCACGGACTCCAGCGTCGCGCGGATGGCCTGCCGCTCCAGGTACGGGACCACGCCCAGCCAGGAAAAGAACGAGGGGGTGGACGGATCGAACCCCGTGCCGCGCAGGGCGGCGCCGAGCGGCACCGAGGCGAGGTCGGCGGGGACGAAGGCGACGCTCTCCGGGACCGAGACGCCCGCGTCGGCCAGGCGGGCGCGCTTCACGGCCTGCGTGGCGGGGTGATCCACCTCGAAGACCCGGAGCCCGGCGTCCGCGTGGGGGTTCCGGTACGCGAAGGTGTCGAGGCCGGCGCCGACCACGACGTACTGCCGGACCCCGCGCGCGACCGCGTCCCGGAGCCGGTCCTCGGCGAGGCGGCTCCGCGCCGCCAGGAAGGCCCGCAGGAACCGACCGGCCGGCGACCGGTCGAGCTGGCGCGGGTCCTCCCTCAGGCGCTGCGCGGCCGCGGGCCGGAGCACCGCCCACGCAAGCGGGTCCGCGAAGACGACCGGGTCGTCCAGTATCTGGTGCACGGCGCGCCGGGCGGCCACCCGCTCGGCGGTGCGGCTTCCTTCTCCCTCTCGCATTCGTCTGGGTTCCCGTGCTGGGGCACATCCGGCGCGCATGCGGTACGCCCGATGTGTGTTTACCTGCGGCGGCGGTTCCGCTTGCGCGACTGCCGTGCCATCTTCCGCCGGGATTTGGCCCTGGCGTCCTCCCCGCGGTGGCCGCTCCGCGCCGGCTCGGCGTCCCTCCGCTCGAACCTCGGCGCGAGCTGCAGGCGGGGACGCGGCGTCCGCCGCTCCGCGAGGAGCCCGAGGGCCACCTGGGCGTCCTCCCAGTCCCCGTACGCGAACGGGTCCACGCGCTCCTCCGCGAACGCCTGCTCCATCAGCGGGGCGGCCTCGACGGCGTGCAGCCCGGCGAGGACGCCGATCAGGTAGCCGTTGAGGACCTCGTCGTTCCGGTACCACTTCTCCAGCCCCTTCACCAGGGGCGGAACGACGTCCGCCCGCGCCGCCTCGTCCCGCTCCGCGATCTCCCGCAGGGCCTCGACCACGGCAACGCGGTTCCACATCTCCCGGGTGGAGTCGGCGAGGAAGGCGGACAGCGCGGTGACGGCGGCGCGGCCGATCATCCCGAAGACGATGGGAAGGTCTCCGTCGATCCAGTCGTCCTCCCCCATCGCGGAGAGGAGTGCGAGCAGCGGCTCGACGGCGGCTTCGGCGCGCAGCTGCCCCAGCGCGCGCCAGGCGTGGACCGGCGCCCAGACGTCCGGGTCTTCGCCACTCGCCCACAGGAGGTCCTCGTCGCGAGCCATGCGGATCAGCTCAGGGACGTGCTCCGGCCGCAGACCCAGCCCCGGGTAGTCCAGCCAGTTCTGGGTCCCCAGCGCCGGCTGGCCGAGCGCCAGGAACTGGTCCAGGGGAGGAGCGTAGGGTTCGGAGATCACGGAGGACATGAGCGGTTCCAGGCTGATGGTTCAAGGACCAGGGGCGGGACCCGGTCTGCCGTTCGACGTCGTGCAGACTCGCCGGTGACGGAGCGCAGGAGGCGCCCGCGCGAGGACAGGGCGGCTCTCCGATCACGCTCCACGCAACGGTGTATATTGTGGGATCACCGACACGATGGACAACACCGATTCCCAACGGATCAGTCCGGCGGGGATCGTTCCCGATACTCATTCGATGTCCGTACCGACCCACTACGAGATCCTCGGCGGCGACGAAGGCATCCGCCGCCTGGTCGACCGCTTCTACGACCTGATGGACACCGCCCCGGAGGCGGCCACGATCCGGGCGCTGCACGCACGGAGCCTCAGGGCGTCGCGCGACAAGCTGCACCTCTTCCTGACCGGGTGGACGGGAGGGCCGCCGGTGTACGTGGAGCGCTACGGCCACCCCCGGCTGCGCATGCGCCACTTCCCGTTCGCGATCGGCGCGCGGGAGCGCGACGAGTGGCTGTGGTGCATGGACCGGGCACTCGCGGAACAGGAGATCCCGGACGAGGTACGCGCGTACCTGCGGGAGCGTCTGCACGCGCTCGCGGACCACATGCGCAACCAGCCGGACTGAGCGGGGAGCCGGGGGATCGGGCGCTACGCGGCGAGGGTGGCGACGTAGCTCAGCCCGGCCGCCAGGAAGAGGATCAGGCTTGCCGCGGCGAACACGAAGCCCAGGTTCACGTAAAGGTGCTTCCTGGCCACGCGGCCCGACAGGGCATGGATCTGGGACGCCAGGGCACGGATCTCGTCCGCCTCGTCCACCCGCTGCATTCGTTGCTGGAACTGCCGCGCATCCAGGCGGCGGACGTGCTGGAAG
>JAFAYN010000293.1 GCA_019240375.1 Gemmatimonadota bacterium | reverse complement strand
CGCCTCGGTGAGCCCGTCCCGCGGCACGCCCCCGCTCACCACCAGCCAGCGCACCCGGCCCGCGTGGTACAGCGCCGCGGCGGTCTCGCAGCGCGAGCGCATCTTCCACTCCGCGCCGGTGCCGAAGACCAGCGCGGCGTCGGCCGTCTCACCCGGGGGCGGGAGCCGGCGCCGGTCCACGAAGCGGCCGAACGCGACCAGGCTGGCGACGGTGGCCAGCGGAATCAGGAGGAGCCAGGACACGCCGACAAGCTAGCCGGCGCGCGCTCCGGCGCCAGGTGCGGGCGCCCGGACGGATTTTCGTTGCCGCCGCGAGCGGTGCCGCGCTAGCTTGCACATGGGGAGGGGCAGAGGCACCGCCATCGGGAGAGCGAGCGATGGGAGCACCGGGGTTCCATCCGTGGACGCGGCGCCTGGCCGCCGCCGGAGGTGTGCTGCTGGCCGTGCTCCTGCCCGCGGCGGGACGGGCTCAGGCGGTGCGAGGCCGACTGCTGGAATCGGGCGCGGAGCGGCCCATCGTGCGGGGGGTGGTCCGCCTCATGACGCTGGACTCTTCCGAGGTCGCGCGGGCGGTGACGGACACGGCGGGGGCGTTCGAGATGCAGGCGCCCCGGCCGGGCGAGTACTTCCTCGCCGCGAGCGCCCTGGGCTACGAGCGGTCCACGACCGACCCCATCGTGGTCCGGCCGGCGGGGCTGCGGGTCAGGCTCCTGGTTGAGCCCACGCCCATCGGACTCGACCCGGTGGTCGCCACGGCCACCCCGCGCGCCTACGATCCCAACCAGGAATTCCACGACCGGATGCGGCGGCGGACCTCGGGCCGCTTCATCACCCGCGAGCAGATCGAGCGCGGGCGGCCGGTGGTCACCACCGACGTGCTGCGCGGCGTCCCCGGCCTGAAGGTGAAGCTCCTGAAGGGCAATCTCGTGATCGAGGCGTCGCACCCGCTCTCGCTGAGGGACGTATGGCTGGAGGAGGGGTGCTACCCGGTCCTTTACCTGGACGGGACCTCCGTCGAGAAGACGGCCATCAACGCCGTGCAGCCGCGCGACATCGAGGGGATCGAGGTCTACGCCGACGGGGCCGCGATCCCCGCGGAGTTCAACTCGTCGATGGGCTCCGCGTGCGGCGTCATCGTGATCTGGACACGGCACGGGAGCTAGGGCGGCGGCGCGCCCACCTTTCTCCGCTGCAGCTCCGTGACGCCCAGCCGGCGCAGGGCCCAGTCCGCGAAGGAGGGGAAAAGCTCGCCCAGCGCGACCACGGGGCGGACGGGGAGGGAGTTGACCACCACCTCCGACCGGCCGCTCTCGATGGCCTCCACCACCGCCGCGGCCACCTGCGCCGGGGTGCACGACCCCAGCAGCCGCGGGGGCTGCATCCCGGAGCGCGCGAACATCCCCTGCTCGGTCACGAAACCCGGGAAGACGGTGGAGATCCGCACCCCCGACGCGCCGATCTCGCGCCGCAGCCCGTCCGACCACCGCGCCAGCGCCGCCTTGGTCCCCGAGTACATCGCGGCGTACGGGATCGCGGCCTTTCCCGCCAGCGAGGAAACGTGGACGACGTGCCCCTGCGACCGCGTCAGCATCTGCGGGAGCAGGAGGTGGGTGAGGTGCACCGGGGCGGTGAGGTTGACCTCGATGGTTTCCGCGAGCCGCTCCCAGGGGAGCTCCACGAAGGCGCCCTCGGTTTCCAGCCCGGCGTTGTTGAGCAGGACGTCGACCCGGCCGAACTCGTCGAGCACCCGGGCGACCACCCGCTCGCGCTCGGCGGCGTGGGCCAGGTCGGCGGGGATCGCGATCGTCCTCACCCCGTGGGGCCGCAGCGCGTCGAGGGTCCGGTGCAGCCCCTCCTCCGAGCGGGCCGTGAGGGCGAGGTGGGCGCCCCGGCGCGCCAGCGCCTCCGCGATCACCGGCCCGATCCCGCGGGAGCCTCCCGTCAGGAGGACGCACCTGCCGGACAGATCCATTTCCATTCCTCCAGTCGTTGTGGCCGGACGCGGGGGAGGGCGAGCGTCGCCCGCGCCCGTTCACTCCCGTACCAGCGGCACGAAGCGGTCCGAATACCCGCCCCCGTCCAGCCGAACGTCCAGGGTGTCTCCCCGGAGCGCGGCCCGCAGGGCGACCTCCCCGCCCTCCCCCCGCCGCAGGGTGGCGGCGAAGCCGGATTCCCGCACGGTCCCCTCCACCGCGTACTCCGCCCGGGCGCCCCGCGGGGCCAGCTCGGCCCGCCCGGTCACCCGGCTCCCCGACTGCCGCAGCTCCAGCCGCACGAACTCGGAGCTGAAGGTGGAGACCCACCGCCCCGCGAACGGGCCGGCGGACGAGCGCGGGGGGACGGCGCAGCCGGTCAGGAGCAGCAGCGCCAGGGCCGAGGCGGCGCGCGCCGGGAGGATCCTCGCCACGGTGCCCTCGCCCGTGCGTCAGGCCAGGGCGGCGAGCTGCGCGCCCAGCCGGTCGAGGTTCTGCTCGTTCGCCCCGGCGACGAAGCTCCCCACCCGCTCGAACTCCTCGGCGGAATCGAACCGCATGCGCCAGGTGAGCCGCGTCGCGCCGCCCTCGTCGGCGAAGGTCATCGTCATCCGGAAGCCGTGCACGGGCTGCTCGTGCCGGAAGACGATCCGCTCCGGGGCAACCACTTCCACGAAGTCGTTGGCGTTGGGGTAGTCGGTGCCGTCCGGCGCGTGCATGACGAAGCGCCACGCGCCGCCGGGGCGCAGGTCGAACTCGTGGAAGGTGCTGGTGAAGCCCTCCGGTCCCCACCAGCGGGCCAGCACGTCCGGGTCGCTGAACGCCCGGAAGACGCGCTCTCGCGGCGCGTCGAACACGCGGGTGGAGACGATCTCCCGGTCAGCCATCGTAGGCACTCCGCAGCTCGGCGATGTCCAGCTTCTTCATCCCCAGCATCGCGGCCATCGCCCGCTGCGACTTCTCGGACGACGGGTCCTGCACCAGCTCGGGGAGGACGCGGGGGACCACCTGCCAGGAGACGCCGTAGCGGTCCTTGAGCCAGCCGCACTGCTTCGCCCGCTCGTCGCCGCCCTCGCCCAGCCTCTCCCAGTAGTGGTCCAGCTCCTCCTGCGTGTCGCAGAAGACCTGCAGGGAGATCGCCTCGTTGAACGTGAAGACAGGGCCGCCGTTGAGCGCGGTGAAGGGCTGCCCGTCCAGCTCGAAGGCGACGACCATCACGGATCCCGGGGTTCTGCCGTGGATCTCGCGCCCGGCCTCTCCATAGCGGGAGACGGCCGTGATCTTCGAATCGGGGAAGATCCCGGTGTAGAAGGCGGCGGCTTCTTCCGCCTGGTCGTCGAACCAGAGGCAGGGGGCGATCTTCTGGAGGGCCGGCATGGGGCTCCTTGGGTGGGGGCTGCGGGATGCCGCGGGGTCAGTGCTTTTCCGCCGTCCCGGAGAAAGCCTGCATCATCTGCATGCCGCGGTTTACCTGGAGTTCCTCGAACTTTTCCCGCTGCGCGGCCGTGAGGATCCCGGCGATGCGTTGCTGGGCCCGAACCATCGCGATCGTATAGTCCGCCTGCTGGGTAGCCTGCTCGCAGGCCTCCGCGCGTATGGCGGCCTCGTCGAGGACGACGGTCGAATCCGAGATCGCCCTCATCATGCGCTCCCGCGCGGGCGAGAGCTGGCCCTGGCGTGCGAACATCCGGTCCACGGAGACGTTCAGCTGGTCGGCGAGCGGCTGGAGCGCGGAAACCTGGACTGCGGTGAGTCCGAACTCCGTACGGTGCGCCAGTATCTCCGCGGCCGGGTTCATCATCTGTCGAGCCGCTTGCTGCATCTGCTCGATCTGTTGTGGCGAGGGGACCTGGTGGGTGGGCGTCTGGGCCGGGAGGCGGCCCGCTCCCAGGAGGAGGAGCGTGGTGGCGAGAAGTGGAAGTCGCACGTGTACCTCGAAGTGAGCAGGGGGGATGGGACGGCGAGTCGAGCCGGCGAATCAGGTGAGCTGCCCGACGGCTCGCCGCGCACGTGGTGTCAGTTTACGCCGCGCCGGTGTGGATCGCCAGCGGAAGACGTGCCTTTCTCCCGCTCCCGCTGGAGCTGAGATACGAACTCCTTCCTACACTCCGGGTTCCAGCTCTTCGTCTTCCCGCAGCGGGAACGAGTAGAGGCTGTTATGGACTTAGGGTGGTCAGGACGAAGCGGGTCAGCATGAGGATGGCGAAAGCGACGAAGTGCAACCCCGCTAAGGTTTCAGGCAGGCGCTCGTAGTCACGCGCAAGGCGCCGAAAGCGAGCGGCCCAGGCAAAGGAGCGCTCCACGACCCAGCGTCTGGGGAGGAGCACAAAGCCGCGCTTAGCTTCGGTGTGCCGGATGACCTCCAGAGCAATCCCGTGCGCGGCAGCCGCCTCCGCGGTTTCCTCCCCCGTGTAGCCCTGATCCACGAAGGCGGTCTTCACGCTCTGCCCCGTGATCTCCTGGACCTCCTCGGCCAAGGCCGCCACTTGGGCCCGCTCCTGCTGATTCGCGGGGGTCACCCGAAGCGCAAGCAGATAGCCCAGCGTGTCCACCGCGATGTGCGTCTTGGAGCCCTTGCGCCGCTTGTGCCCATCATAGCCGGCGCGCCCCCCACTCTCGGGTGAGGACTGCAGGGTGCGTGCGTCGAGGATCACTGCACTCGGCTCCGCCGACTTGCCCTGGGCCAGGCGCAGGATCGCGCGCAGATCGTCGACCATGGATTCGAAGACTTGGGCCTTCAGCCAGCGCTGGCTCTGCTGGTAGACCGCTTCCCAAGGGGGGAGATCATTGGGCATGTACCGCCAAGGAGAGCCCGTGCGCACAATCCAGCGGAGTGCGTTGAAGACCTCACGCAGATCGTGCCTGCGTTGCGGCGAGTCCTCGCGGACCAGCGCCAGGTACGGGGCCACGAACGCCCACTCCTCATCCGAGACATCGCTCGGGTATCGCTTGCGAGATTCTGTGTTGCTCATGCTCGCAATGGACACCCCAGCAACCTTTTAGTTCATAACACCCTCTAAGCGACCGAGCCGTTGACGTTCTTTCAAATATCCACGGCCAAGTAGCGCGCTTGTTCCAAGGGGTCTGCCCCAAGGGTGAGACGCCCCGCCCGAACCGAACCGCGAGCGAACACTTGGCGAAGGATCTTTCCTCCTCAGCGTGGCTCCCTAGTTTCTCGTCCTCCGCACCAGTTCCTTGGTCGACAGCGCGCTCCTCACTGGTTGATCCCGCTCTGCCCCGCCCCCCCAGTTTGCGCAAGTTGCTTGCCTGAGTGCCGATCTGCTCCGCAATCGGAAGATGCATGCGACAGGTGCTTGGCCGCATGCTTGACTGCCACCGGAACGGCTCGGGGCCGGGTCTCACCAAGGGAGTACGTCTGTGGTTTGGTCACGACTGTACGCTCTGAAGAACTCGAGCCTCCGGCCATCCCGATGCGGTTCAGTTTCGAATCTTCGTCTCGATGGATGAGATAAACGACCTCTTTTGCCGCATAACGCTTGAGGGCTTGAGACATCAAATGAGTTCCTTCTTCGTGAGCCCCTCCGCGGTTCGTTACGCCACGTAGTCGATGCCAGCACAGACGGACGATAACGATTTTGCTCTGAGGCGATTCAGCCCATGGGAACACACCGCAGAGCGTGGCGGGCTGAGCGGATCGGCGGGAAGGTCTGGCTAACCGAAGATCTCTTGTTCAACTCACAGAAGACGGGTCGCGGCACTTCGGGAGTGCTTGAAGGCTGACTGCCAGGGGCAGGTGATAGAGAAACACGCGATGGAAAGGAATCTCTCGCAAGAAATGGTAGGTAAGCATGCGGAAACTACACTCCCCAATCGCCACGTTCATAAACCGCATCCCCCGCCGGACCCGGGGTATACAGAAGAAAGACCTCACATCCACTCACCAGAGGAACAAACGGATGAACGAACGCTCTCGCAATCCACAACAGGCGGACACCTCAGGATCTCACTTTCTTTCGTCGCGTATGCCGGCGCTAAATTGATCGTGACTCTCTTGGGTGGGACGATGAAGCCGCTGTTCTGGATCGCGGCCACCACCCGGTCCTTCCCTTCCTTCACCGCACCCTGCGGAAGCCCGACGGTGGAAAAGGAAGGCAGACCGCTGGCGACGTCTGCCTCGACGGTCACCATGTACGCGTCGATACCGAGAACGGCGCCGGAAAGAGCACGAGCAAGCACGGGGAGAGAACCGGAAGCAGGGCGAAGAGGAAGGTAGGAAGGCGAGCAAAGTTATCCCCTCCCCGCACTCATGTCAAATACAGGCACGAACCGCACGCCCCAAACAGA
The DNA here is from genome assembly GCA_019240375.1 of Gemmatimonadota bacterium. Lineage (GTDB taxonomy): Bacteria > Gemmatimonadota > Gemmatimonadetes > Longimicrobiales > Longimicrobiaceae > JAFAYN01. The sequence continues at coordinate 1,610 of JAFAYN010000293.1, read as the reverse complement.
CCCTTACACCGCGCCTACTTCCTTCTCGTCCGTCCGCAGGTGCAGGTGCACGCTGATCCCCTACTCAGTCCCACTGAACTACTCCAACCACCTTAACCAGTTCACCTCTATGCAGTCCCCAGGATCTGCTGGATGCGTCGAGCAAGTAGTCAGCAAACGAAACCCCTCCAGGTTCCCTCATCGGAGCTATGAGTTTTTTCGGAACGGGCTTGCCCTTTTTCTGAGGGCCTGTAATCTACTTGTCCGCCCTCAATTCACGTTACCCTTCAGGAACATGATCACTTATAAGCTCCTCCCGCTCATACTCTCATTAAGGAATCTTTTTGAACCGGAAAGCTACCTACCCACATCGGTTAGCAGCTATGCTAAGGCTGGGGAAGAGATCCAAAGGGAAATCCTCGAACTTATTGGGATGAATCCAGCCACACCCCAAGGCTTCGCCGGGTGGAGTAAGTTGAGGGAAGCCATGCGTGAGCGGGTATTGGAGGTAAGGCAGGAGAAGGCCGGCAAAATGTTCAGGACAATACACTCTGTCGAGGAGCAGCTAGACGAGGTTAACGAGCTGCTAAAGACGGAGGAGTCCGCTGAAGGCGGCCATACGCTCAGAGGCGCAGTTGGGCAACTGCGCCTTTCCCTTCGGTACTTTGAGGAATGCTACGAGGATCTACTGGCGGAGGAATCCATTGAAGGCACCACAAGGTTCTTCCACGCTGCGTCGCTATTGGATTCCATCATAAAATCCACACGCAGAATTGTTAACACTGTTCTCTCGCTAGTTGAAGATCGTCAACGCCCATCCGAGGAATGGGGGGAACTCTCCGTTTTTCTACCCCAAACGAGGGACTATGCGGACCTGATCCGAAAATTGGATGCACTACGGAGACTTTACTCTACCCTTTGTGGACTCCTTAGGGTCTCGGAAGAGACATACCCGCTACAAATAGCAAACCTAGAGGTGGGAAGCCTTTGGGAAAGGGTATTCGGGAATATAAAAGTCATCGCTCTCATGGATGATTTCCTAAGAGCTAGTGCCGGTTTCGTTTACCGGAATTATACCAAAGAAGGGAAAATTGCTTCTGTCCCTAAGAAACTGGAATCCCTCGATTCCATGTTGTCGCTCAAAAAGAAGCTAGACGAAGCAGGTGTGGACACTTCGGCTATGAAGGAGGAGCTGGAGAGGAGTGCGGCGGCTGTTGCGTCCGATCTCACGACCATTCTTGCCGGACAACCATCCATTGAAGTGAATGGGAAAAAGGTAGGGATCGAAGGAGAATTGGAACAACGGTTCTTAGAACAGAGCCGGCAGCTCCTTTTAGGGAGTGGCTCAGAAGAGGTAAACTGAGAGGCATGGATGGAGGATTAGCCAAGGCACTACTTGGCGCCACTTCGGGTGTCAGTTGGTGCCTTGGTTGATTTTCCTCTCGATCCCAACTCCCCCTCAACCACCCAATTCCCCACCAGTCCCCAGGGCCAATCCCACCGCTACCGTTGCAACGATCCGGTCAACCCGCTCCACATCCGGCCCCGGGCGAGCTGGGCGGATGAGCCAAAGGAAGACCCCGAAGCTGGCTAGGAGGATAGCGCGGTGGTAACTGTAGCGGCGCCCTGGG